>CAYZYB010000371.1:0-5473 GCA_964481505.1 uncultured Planctomycetaceae bacterium
ATGTTCGCCCGACACGACATTCAGCGAAGCGTCGTCATCGCAGGCTTCGAAGTTCAGCGTCTTCGGAATCACACCGTTTTGTAGTCCCAATAAAGACGCCGCGATTTCTGTCAGCGTTGAACCGCTTCCGGCACTGCCAAGATAACTTTTGGCGGCTGTCACCGGTGTACTGCCTGCGGCGTCGCCAAGGATGGATCGAAGCGCTTTGGCTTCGTAGGCGTCGCGAACGGGGTTCCCTGACGCTCCAGCATTGACGTGGCCCAGCTGATCGACAGACACGCCAGCGTTCTTTATGGCAACTCGAGCGGCAGTTTCAATGGCCGTTTGTTCCCCGTTCTTTGGATCAAGGTAGCAGCTCGAGCCCGCGCCCAGAATCGAACCGTAGATCTTTGCGCCGCGGGCTTCTGCGTGGGCACGTGATTCAAGTATCAAACTACAGGACGCTTCAGCGATTACTTCGCCCGTGCGACTGCGGTCGAATGGGCGGCAGCGTTGCTCGGCAGGGCCAGCCGCAAGTACGTCCCAGTGATTGTGGTGAGCCGACTTGACAGAATTGAGCTTGGTCCCGGTAGTGCCGGTCACCATCACGTCTGCTCGGCCACGTCGAATGATGCCGACCGCTTCTGAGATCGCCAGATTTCCGGACGCTTCATCCTGGACGAGTGAATTATTCGGGCCACGGGCATCGATCGCGATTCCGATGTGGCAGCCTGGCATGTTGGGCAGATACTTCAAAAGCCATAGAGGCTCCATGCCCTGGAAACGATTTCCGTTAGTAAGCCCCCAGCTTTCGAAGTCAAAGCTCGAACCATCCGGCGAACAGGCCTTGGCCGCATCGATCATCACTTCCGGCGGACTGTTCATCAAATTCGCGCCGAATTCCACTCCGATTCGTTCAGGCGCAATGTTGTCAGAACTAATGCCTGAATTCGCCAGCGCCTGCAGAGCGGAAGCGACGCCCAACTGGATCTCACGGCACATCACCTTCACTTGCTTGCGGACGGCCTTCAAATGACTCTTCCTGGCCGCCGACTCAGAAAACTCAGGCACCTCACCGCCAATACAATCCGGCGTGCCGACGTAAGGGATCTGTTCTGTACGGCGAAAACCGCACTGGCCATCCGCGATGCTCTGCCAGAAGGACTCAAGATTTGTACCGATCGGAGACATCACACCGATTCCGGTGATCACAACATCGCCAGCAGGAGATTGAGACATTTCGAAGAAAACTCACTTACAAACAATCTGGGGACTGAAGGTTCTGCCGGGAATTTTAGCCACACAACTGTCGAAATGAGGCTTGAAGTGCCAACTTTTCCATTCACAAGACAAAAGAGACGCCCATTAGGGAGACTGGGCAAGAATGCCAGTCTGATGCATCTCACGCGTTCGCAGCGCAAAGGCCATTGCCACAAACAACAGGGAAAATTGCTTTCATGGATCAGAGCGACCTTAAGCTCATCCGCACGATGCTGCTCTGGCTGAAAACAGGGAAACTGATGCCTTTTTGCCCCATGGACTTACGTCTGAACTTCGATTTTCACTCCGAGATTCCGGTTACGCAAGACGGGCAATTTGGCGTCGTCGTTAACGATTCTCCTCGGCGGAGACGAAGGCATTCGCGGTTTCGCCCTGAATGTTTGGTCCGGATTGGCCGAATTTTCCGACAACACTGATGTTCCGTAATGCTCCGACGATGATTGATTCGTGTGTAGGGCAATTCTGCGGAACGATTTTGTGTTGGCTTCAACGGCCGACGGTATTTCCCTAACTGATTCTTGAATGGGATTGGCCATGAGCACAATCGGCCGCTTTTCGATCGCACTTTGTCTTGCCGCAGGCCTCGCGGGCTGTGCCACCGGACCGGTGTGTTTTCAGAGAGACGATTGCATAAGCTCAAGCGAACCGGGTTCGTGCGAATGGTGGACCGAACGAGCTCAGGCACCTCCAGGAGCACGAGCGCGATGTCACAAAGGCAAAATGTGGCCAGTCCGTCCGCGGCCAGCCGGTGAGAAACAACAGTTCTCTCACGCGTTTCATTCTGCACACTACTGGCCTTTGCCGTATGTTTGCCAGGATCGCGACTATATGCGTAACATCGTCGGCATTCAGGAGCAGAATGGCTGGCAGCAGCAGACAACTCTGTATAACCGACACTTCGATGAGAACGAACAGCTGACTCGCCCAGGTGAGTTGCATCTCCTCGATATTCTGGAAGTGACTCCAACGCAATACCGGGCTGTTTATATCCAGACGAGTTTCAACACTGAAATCGATGATATTCGTCTAGCCAACACACAGCAGAAAATTGTAGAGCTGACCGGCGGTGCAGAGTCGCCTGAAGTGATGATCAGACGCGGTCGTGACCACAGTCGTCCGGCCAGTGAAGTCCAGGCTATCAACGAACTCTACGATGGCAGTATCCCAACGCCGCGACTTGCTGGCGGTGGTGGAGGCGGTGGCGGCGGGGCGTCCGCAGGACTCGCGGGAGCCGGCAGTCCATAGACTGGCAAGTGACAGACAGAAATGAAAACGACTCGAACGGGCTTTCCGTTCGAGTCGTTTTTCTTTGACTGCTGTATCGTTGCAATTGTTTATGCAAAGAACGAATGGACGGCTTCTCCCTTGACCAATTCGCGAGGCTGGTTGAGGTGGTTGTAAACCAGCGTTTCGGGGTGAATGCCGAACGAATGGTAAATTGACGCCAGCAATTCCTGAGGATGAACGGCATCTTCCAACGGGGCTGATGCCGTTTTGTCGGACTTGCCATGCACGTTGCCGCGTTTCACGCCCGCTCCGGCTACGATTCCGGTGTAGCAATACGGCCAGTGATCTCGGCCGTCATCCGTGTTGCCATTGCCACTCGTACTAACGCCGCGCTGAGGGCTGCGGCCGAATTCGCCGACGACAACGACCAGCGTTTCTTCCAGCAAGCCGCGTTCGTCGAGGTCGGAGATCAGGCCCGAAACGGCGCCATCCAGCATCGGACCGGATTGGGTGCCCATGCGTTTGGTGAGTCCCTTGTGGTGATCCCAGGAATGATTGTCGGAGTTCGCCACCTTTGGCCAAACGACTTCGACAACTCGCGTGCCCGCTTCTATCAGGCGTCGAGCGAGCAGGCAGGAATCTCCGAACGTGTTGCGCCCGTATTGCTCTCGCGTCGCCTGGCTTTCAGCACCGAGGTCGAATGCTTCACGAGCTCGGCCAGACACGATCAGATCGAGAGCGCGTTCGTAGTATTGGTTCAAATTTAGATCTTTGACGGCGTTGTCCAGCTTCGGCATTCCGGCGTTGATGGAATTCCGAAGATTGGCGCGACGGTTGAGACGGACGGAGAAGACTTCAGGACGCAGTTTCAGGTCGTCGATTTTGATTCGCGTCATCTTCTTCATGTCCATGTCGTCGCCGGTAGGGTACAGCGTGTATGGATCATAAGCCTTGCCAAGAAATCCCGCGGTACCGCCTTTGCCCACGACGTTGCTTTCCTGTAACGGACGAGGCAGCATCACAAACGGCAGCATGGGTTCGTCAAGTGGCCGCAACCGCACGATGTTGGAACCGAAGTTCGGGAAGTCTTTGGGGCTGGGAGGTTCCAGCTGGCCGGACGGACTGACCTTGTCTGTCGTGTAGCCAGTCATCATCTGATAGATGGCGGCGGTGTGATTAAACAGACCGTTGGGTGTGTAGCTCATCGATCGAATCATCGTGAACTTATCGTTGATCTGCGCGAGCTTCGGAAGGTTCTCAGTGAACTGGACGCCGGGCAGCTTCGTGGAGATATTTTTGAAAACGCTTTTCACGTTATCCGGAACGTTCTCCTTTGGATCCCACAGATCGAGATGCGACGGGCCGCCCTGCAGGTAGCACATAATGATGCTCTTTGCTTTGCCCCAGCCTGGACCACCGGAGATGTCAGCCGTGTTGGCTGCCGCGGATGCTGACTGCAGTTGCAGCATGTTGGCGAGCGACAGTCCCATCATGCTGGAACTGCCGACACGCAGAATATCTCGCCGCGTGCGTCCGAGGCCACTATCACAAACGTCTTTTCCAGCTTCGCCTTTAATGTTAAGCATAGGTTTGTTCCTGTGTTGGTTGGCGGAGGGTGCCGGGTGGGTTTTAAAGTGTATCTGAGTTGTCGAAAATTGGTAGATCGAAGGTGAGTGTCAATCTTATTGGCCGTGTTATGACACTCCGCGGCCAGACGTCGCTATCAATGATTGAACAGGAACGCTGGATTGTTGATGAGTGCCCATGCAAGGTCTTGTGCCACCGTCAGCCGTTTGGCGGCCATTTGCTTTGAACTGTATTCCAGGTCGGCCCTCAAACGAATGAGCCTGGCGTCTTCCTGCACAGGCTGATTCGAAAATGCGAGTCGTTCTTTGCGGGTTGTCACACCTGGATCTTCTGAAAGAGGTTTCTTCGCTTCGTTGAGTGCTTTCGTCTTCGCAACAAACGTCGCATTTGACTTTCGGAACCACTCGGACAGCGTTGCTTTCTGAACATCGTTTCGTTGTTCGGCTTTGACCACAGCAATCGCCTTAAGGCTCTCCGGCAGACTAAGGCCGGGTGCCTTCTTCTGCGTTGCGGATATTCGGAAACGACCAAGCATGTGCTTTTTGGCGGAATGGTTCTGATGGATGATAAACTTAAGGATCGTGCCACCGTCATGCGGCACAGCGTCTTTGGTTTCGAAGGTCGCCCAATGCGTCACTCCGCCAGCTGGCGAAACAGCCCACGCATTTTGGTTTCGAACATTGCCGTCAATCGCAAGATTCACATTGAAGCCTGCCTGCAGGAAGTCAGCCTTGCCGTTCTGTAACGTCACCTTCTTAAACTCAGTCGGTTTCGACGCCGGAGCGGCCTGGACTTCGAATTCGGTGACGACAAAGTTGCCGTTGTTTTCCGTGATCCCAGGGCCGTTACCTTTGATGCTGGTGTCCTTCATCGCCTCAACCCGAAACGCGGCGATATCTTTTAGCGAAGTTTTCACTGTGATAGTGTAAGCCCCCTTATCAGCCGTCCCCGTCGCTTTAATAGAGCGATCATCCAGTCGTTCGAGAGTGATGCCTTTGGGGCCGGCAAGAGTTTTGGACTCCAGAAAATGCCATTCAACATTGGTATTCTGCTTCTTCAGGTAAGCCTCCTGATGTTTCGGCAATGTTGCCTGATACTTGTCGAAGTCCGCCTGAACTTCTGCTTGCCTGGCCAGTCGCTCTTTCTCTTCTTCAACGCGACGGGGAGCGATTGATTTCTCATACGCCGCAAGATCATCGGTTGCCTTTTTGATTGCTGCCGTGCGAACCTTTTCCAGACGCGGCTTTTCCGACTTCCAGAATTCTTCGCGGTCGGCCAATCGTTTTGCGACCTTGTTGTGATCGGATTCGATCTGATCCATCGTGTCCTGAGTTGCTTTGATCTCCCGGTCCGTTGCCGGACGATTGAAGATTCGCAGGAATAGTTCGTTGGCCAGATC
>CAYZYB010000372.1:0-5471 GCA_964481505.1 uncultured Planctomycetaceae bacterium
TCTTTGATGCTCGCGTGCCTCGCTGGAAAATCGATTCGCCGCAGATGAAAGAACCGCTGTTCGCATCTACGGACGAACAATTCTATGCGTTAAAAGAACAGCTGGAAGCAGACGGCGTCGGTGACATCAAGCCGACGCGTTTTCGAGGCATTGGCAGCGTTGGTGAAGACACGTTGGCGCACTTTTGCACAGATCTAAAAACTCGGCAACTGTCGCTGCTGACTTCCACAGATGCCGAAGTTGCGATTCGCATCTTCGAAGAGCTGCGCAATATCATGAAGCCGGACGCGTAAGATTCAGCAGTCCGCGAAAGGCTTCCATCACGCTTACCTGGCGAAGAATTCGTGCTTTGCATCCCCCGAGCTGATGACATAAGCGACAAGGTCGAGCACTTCGGCTTCAGTCATGCGATTCAGCAGACCAACCGGCATCGGTGACGTCTTCGACACGACAAGGTCGTCGATTTTCTTTCGGTCGATACTGACACGCTGATTGGGATTGGTGAGGTCTGTGTTGATTGTCATCGTGTCCCCACTCAGATTCACAACAACGCCGGTGTAGCTCTTGCCGTCCTCCGTCAGCACGCTGATTGCCGAAAACTGATCGTTGATCACTTTGCTGGGGTTGATGACCTGATCCAGCAGATCGTGCGGAGAATAGCGCCGGCCAGCTGACGTTAAATCCGGTCCCGTCATGCCTCCCTGATTGCCGAACCGATGGCAGGCAAAGCAGCCCGCCGCGGCAAACATCTTTCGGCCATTGCCGAAGTCCCGTTGTTGTAGACCGCTGCGAGCGGCAGTGGAAAGTTCGTCAAGTGTCCATTTGTGCGCTTCGCGCCCAGCGAAAATCGCCCCAAGGTTTTCCAGGGCGGAGATCTTTTCCGGTTTCTTTGCAAGCAGTTCCGCCAAAGACTCCGTTTCCGATTCCGTCAACGAAGCAACCGCATCCGTTCGAATAAACTGAACGAATTTCTCAAAGCTCGCTCCCCCTTTGTAGTTTGCTGCTTTCAGGAACCACTCAAAGTAAGCCGTTCGCAATTCCGGCGTCCATCCAGCCTTCAGGAATCGAATCGATCGAGCGTACTGGACCTGCTCTTCCTGAGCCGGAGCGGCTTCGATCAGTCCCATCGCTTTTGCCGCGACGGTCGGCGACTGCAGCCAGCTTAGGGTTTCACACAACAACCAATTGAGTTCGTCAGATTCCGACGGAAACAGCGGATCAAAGCGATCAATGATGTTCTGAACCAAAGCATCATCCGGCCGACCGAAGCGAGTGAGAATGATCTGCGTTGTTCTTTGCAGAGCCAGTTGGTCGCGATGGCCAAGACCTGCCGCATCAATGGAAACCACTGCCTTCAACAGCTTGTCTCGCATTTCTGTGTCGACGTCGTATGTTCCCTCAGGGCGGTGAAGCGGACAATCCCCTTCGACGCGTGCCAGTGCCAGCAGAGCCGTCGCCTGCTTCGCCGCGTCCGTTTCGTTCAGCGCTTTGTCTGCCCAGGTTTCCGTGGGCTGATGTTCCAGGACCGTTCGCGCGGCAAACTGAATGAACCGATCATCGTGCGACAGATACGGCCAGGCGGTTTCGATCGCTTTGGGATCCTGTTTGCCGTGCAATGCTTCAAGCATATGACGCGTGTCACGCAGCGCGTTGGATTCCGGCTTCGCCTCAACGAGTGCCGTTGATTCGTCACCAACATAGGTCACACGATACAGCCCCGACTGCACACGCCGGCCTCCGATGGTGAAGTACATCGCACCATCCTGTGGATGGATAATGGCATCGGTAATCGGAAGCGGTGCGCCCGTGACAAATTCTTCTTTTGTCGCGGTGTACGAAGAACCTTCCGGCTTCAGGTGCACCGCGTACAATTTCCCCCAGCTCCAGTCGAGCGCGTAGAACGCATTCTGGTACCTGGCTGGAAATTTAGCTCCATAGCCGAACGTGGTGCCGGTCGGTGATCCCGGGCCGATGTCGAGCGCCGGTGGCAGATTGTCAGCATAGAATACGGGGCGTTTGCCCGCACCGTTTCGCCAGCCAAATTCGGCTCCGCTGGTTACGTGACAAATTCGCGTTGGGCGATACCACGGTGTATTGAAATCGTATTCCATGTCCGCGTCGTACGTGAACAATTCGCCCTCGCGATTGACTCCTGCATCGAATATGTTTCGAAAGCCCGAGGCGTATGCTTCAAACTTTTTCCCGTCGAGCGAGACGCGATAGATGATGCCGCCCGGAGCCAAAACACCACGGTTGTGTCCGCGGCCATCGGGCATGCTTGGCAGCAAATGATCTTCGCCCCAGATCTGCGGGACCGGTGAAGAATCGGCCAGTTCCGTTGGTCGAGCGTTGTTGCCAGTGATGAGGTAAAATGCTTCACCGTCTGGTGTTGGCACGAGAGCGTGGACTCCATGATCACCACGAGCTTCGATTGCCCGAAGCATTTCAACTTTGTCCAGGTTGTCATCGCCGTCACTGTCGGTCAATCGATAAAGGCCGGAAGGGATTTTCTTTTCGTAGTCGTTGACGCCGCAGTACAGCGCTCCGTTGGCCCATGCCATGCCGTTTACCGCTCGAATGTCAGCGGGGACTTTTTCGACGGTGGCGCGTTCCACAGTTGCTCCAGCGGCGGGCGGAGTGATTCGATACAGCCCGCCGAACTGATCACTGACGATCAACCGGCCTTTGTCGTCGGCACACAGATTGACCCACGATCCCTGTTCCACACCAGGCACGGAATACAGCAGCTCAACCTTGAATCCCGCCGCGGCTTTGATCTTATCGATCGGCGTCGCTTTATTTCCGCCAATAGCCGGCCCGACGGTCGCCGGCTTCTTTTTCTTCTTTTGCGGCGGCTGCTTTGCTGGTTGCTTCGCCTTCGTCTCCTGTGACAGGACTGCCGGGCTACTAGCGACAAACGTTACGGACAAAAGAGTCAAAACAAGAAAACGGAACGTGTGGGCGGAATTCATATTCGTCTGGTTTAATGGGGGAGGGATCGGAAATGCTCTGCGTCCCCATGTTAACCAAAGCGGCTCGCTGAGGAAACCGGTTGAGAATCACGATGATGAGCATGAAACATCGAAGCGTTCTACACCTCAAAAAGAATCCGCCAAACACTCGGATACGAAACTCCAAACCATGTCGAAGAAATCCACCAAACAATACTTCTCGCAGAGACGACATTCCGGAGTCCACTAATCATGGGCTACCGCAGTTTGGAAGGGCACTTTTTACAAACACCTGACAAGTGAAGATGGTCCTGATGATAGACTCAGGACGATCTCATTAAGACACTACACCTTCTGAGAGAGAAAAAGATGCGAAAACTTCATGGAATCATCGTGCTTGTTATGACTGCGTCGTCGTTCTGTTTTCTTCAAGCAGACGAGCCGCAGGATTCCGACCTGGATCTTCGATTGGCGAGGCAGCTGTTGAAGTCAGATGACAAAGAAGACCTGGTCCAGGTGTACCAGATGGTCAAAGCCAAGCCGCTCCAGGCGATTGCGATTCTGCCGGAACTCACGAAACGATCTGAAAATGCGGTCGTGTTATCGACGATTCGGACCGTTGTTAGAGTTGCTCCCAATGATTCGCTTTTTGGACTGTGGAGCGCGAGCACACAGATTGATGAGACTCTACTGAAGCAATTCGAGCAACGAATCACATCAAGGTCTAAAGACAATTTGTCGGCTGAAGTGCTCGATGTTCAGCAAGTGCTTTCACTGCTCACAGATGCGATCAAGCAAAACCGTTCTCGATACAATGCTCTGACTACACTAAATGCCGTTGCCAGGAACCGTTCGGTGGTGATTTCAGACGAAACATTCGCTGCCGTTGTAGAATGTCTGGATGATGAATCAGAAACCATCACCGCGTTCTGTTGTGGAGTAAATCGAGAATCGGTTCGAGCCGCCTCGGAAACTGTTTTGGGGTTTCAGTGGGCACATCACGAAAAGTCTCTCGAAAGCATGCTGGACGATGAATCACCCACCCGAAGGGCGTCAGCCGTGCGAATCATGACTCGTGTTCGCACGCAGCTTTCTGTTTTACAGCGAGAGGCCATTATTCACCAGGCTGCAGATCCTGATGTCTCTGTTAAGGTGGCAGTCGCCCAGTCAATGGCTCAGATAAAGGCGTTCCGCAAAGAACGTCGGGCGATTTTGCGAACATGGATGGTCGATGAAGGAGATGAACTTTTGAGACGGGAAGCGTCGTTGGCGTTGGCCGCGATTTCTCGAACAGATTCCGCAGAAGAACGATTCCGTTCAACCCTGCTGATCACTGAATATATCCTTCAGAGTCCCGAGTACTCGCCCGTGCTGGCGAAGGTCCGTATCATGTTGAAGTCTTTAACGAAACCGCAGAAAGGCAAAGTGGCTGAACGACTCGCGACGAGTCTGGACCGAAATGACTGGCATCTGATCGCTCAGACAATCGCCGCTGCAGGAACAGCTGCTTCGGCGACGGCTCCGGAACTTGACAAGAAACTGCGTCAATCCACGCTGATCGATCAGCAACGTCTGGCAGCGTTTCGATATGCCGTCGATAGAGACGTCGAGGCCGTTTTACCGACCCTGCGTGAAGGACTTCAGTCGAATGACAGATCCACAAAACAGCAGGCTTGTTTAGCGATCAGGCATCTGGAAAGTGACGGAGCGGCTTTGGTTCCTGAATTGATTCAATTTCTGAAGGATGATTCGATGAGCAGTTCCGCAATCTCGACGCTTGCAGCCATCGGTCCAGCGGCGAAAAAGGCTCTGCCAGAGATCCGGCGATTACAGGCTGCTCAACCGACAAACCACTTTATCGTGAAAGCCATCGCTTCAATTGAAGACAGGTAGCCAATCAAGAGCTGTTGCTGGCTGAAACACGTCAATGAACCTTTGACGGAACTCGAATACGAAACGCTGCAGCATTGTGTTCAGCGTGGCTGCCCATTCGGCGACAACCAGTGGAATTCCAGAAAGATCAGACAACTGTGGCTCGAAAGCACGATCATTCCCAGAGGAAGGCCAAAAAAACAAAAAATAAGATTCCTAACACCTTTGAACTAAAACTAAGGTTCCTGACACCTTTGATTTGCCTGACACCTTTGATTTGCCCTCGGAGCCGTAGTCATGCCTACTGGCCTACAATCTGATCCGGTTGAAAATGTTGCAGAGCAGCATGGCTCAGAGGCGTGATCCCCGTTCGCTGAGCTTCACATCAGCTCAACAGTTGCTGGCGACCAACTGGCTGTTGTGTGCAGTCGTCGGAGTGACGGAGGAACTAAGAGATCTGGGCCAGCAATCGTGTTGCAACTAACGAGTCGGACATCGAGCAGGCAGAGTCGAACCATGAAGGAACAAACGCCGCCCAAAAGTGCTTGCCCTCATGACAATGCCGAGACGACAATATCTCGAAAAAATCAACCCCGCTGCATGACACAAACCATTGACACCAATACGACAGTGCCATTCGCTCCTGGC
>CAYZYB010000373.1:0-5458 GCA_964481505.1 uncultured Planctomycetaceae bacterium
ATTGCCAATAGTCTTTCAGCAACACTGCAGGATCTGGCTGGCGGCGGTTTTTCCAATAGCTGATATCGTGATCGACAATCGATTGCCGAGACTTCTTCCAGTCTTCCATGACGTCTGCAAACCATGCGTCGTAGTGGCGGGAAAGCCGACCGACGATATCGGGGTGGCCGCTGGAGACATCGCTGCGTTCGGCTGGGTCGGTGATCAGGTCGAAGAGTTGCGGAGTTGGTTCGGCAAACTTGGGGGCGTCGCCGAGTTCTCGGTCGAGCGGCATTTCCCAATGTGGTTTTTCAACGCCGCGAAAGTACGAAGGGTTATCGCGGCCGGACTGTTTCTTCATTGTGGCTGGAATTCCTGGCCACACCAACTTCCAGCGGCCACTTCGAATCGCAGCATCACTGTGCGCCACCGGCCGATAGCGATTCTTCTGAAACGGCAGCAGACGCGATTTGAATTCGGCGGTACCTTCACCTCGTAGCAATGGCATCAAATTCAGGCCGTCGAAGTTATCGGCATGAGCTGTTTTTCGATTCGTAGCGCTCAGCAGTGTTGGTAGCCAATCGCAACCATGAACAGGAGTACTCATTGTCTGTCCGGCGGGAATTTTTCCGGGCCACGCAACGATCGCCGGAACACGAATACCCTGCTCACCAACATCTCCCTTGTTGCCGGACAATCCGCGGCGAAATCGTTGCGTTGTCCCGCCCTGGTACCTGCCCAACTGGGCTCCGTTGTCGCTTGTGAAGACGAAGATTGTATTGCCCCATTGTCCCTCGTTCTTCAAAGACCGAAACACTCGGCCAATGCCGGTATCCATGGCTTCGATCATGGCGTAGATCGTTGCGACATTGATGGACGCATCGGCTCCCATTCGTCGTTGGTATTTCTTCACCAGCGAATCGGGCGCCTGAAGGGGATAATGAGGGACGTGATGCGCCAGAACCATCGCGAACGGTTTGTCGTCCGCCGCGGCCTGCTTTATGACTTCTACAGCTTCGTCGTTCAACGCATCTGTCAGATAACGTCCGTCGTGCGGCACAGCTTTGTCGTTCCGCAGAAGATTCCACTTCCAATAGTCCTGTCCGCCGTTAGGAAATCCGAAGAACAGGTCGAATCCACGATGATTTGGCAGGTAGTCACGGCAGTAAAGACCATTGTGCCACTTTCCGATCAACGAGGTGGCGTATCCGGCCGCTCGAAAATGATCACCGAAGGTTTTCTCGGACAACGCGATTCGATCCAGGCCTCGATTGCTGGGAACGTCGACTGCTCCCGTCCGATGGTTGAATCGACCAGTCAGATATCCCGCGCGAGAAGGAGCGCATAACGGCGAGGGGGCGTAGTGATCTGTGAACAGAACGCCATCACATGCCAGTTGATCGATAACCGGTGTGTCGACAATAGGATTCCCGTAGCACTTCAGATCGCCGATGCCGAGATCATCGGCGATGATCAGTAACACGTTTGGTGGTTTGTCGGTCGCGGCGTTGCAGCTTGCCACCGCAAAAGCACTCACTGCCGCCACGATCAATATGAAGCAACGTATCATGCTCATCATCTTTCTGCGACAGCTTGTTCATAAGCCAGACAGCTGTGACAGCAACGCCGCTTCCTCCGGGACAGCAGTGCGTTTGCCGACGTGTTCGGCCGGCAATGCGCCGACCGAACGTATCGACAGTGACTACATATTGATTTCGTAGCCTTTACGGTTTTCACGTGACAGGAACGAATTCGCCTGCTCGTCTCCAATGATCTCGCGTTTCGCGGGATCCCACTTAACTTCGCGGTTCAATCGAATGGCGATGTTGGACAGGTGACAGATTTCCAGCATGCGATTGTGTGACCACACGTCGGAAATGGGTTGCGTGCGATTGTTCATGCCTTCAATAAAGTTGGCCGTGTGATTCGCACTCACTTTTCCTCCGTACACTTCTTCCACGGCACCGTCCGGCAGCGGGTTGTCTGCCAAATCCTCAACGGGCTTTCCGGTGATTTTGCCACGATTCACGAAGAAGCGACCTTTCGTTCCTTCGAACAAAATGCCGTTGTCGCCTTCGTTGGTGATCAACAGCTCAACACCATTCGGCATTTCCGCCCGAATGTTGTATTCCGTCGCAATGTTGTACTGGTCAGCAACCAGTGGGTGGCCGTCCTTGTATTCGACGGGTAGCTTAAAGTTCAGTGGAGTGACCTTGCTCGGACCGGTTTCCGTTGCGCCAATCGCCCAGCAGGCAATGTCAACGTGGTGCGCTCCCCAGTCGGTCAGTTTTCCGCCTGAGTATTCGTGCCAGTTACGGAATGCGTAGTGACAGTTGCTGTACATCGGCACGCCTCCGCCGTAGCCCTTCCGCATTTCAGGTAGAGCGCGGTATTCTACCTTTGGTGCCGGGCCAAGCCACATTTCCCAGTCCAGTTCTTCGGGCACAGGGGCGACCGGAATGGTCGGCGAAGCACCGAATCCACCGATGCCGCAAGTCACCTTCTTAACGGTGCCAATGCGACCGTGTTTCACCATCGCGATCGCCTGGAGGAACCGCTGCGAACACTCGGAACGCTGCATCGTGCCGACCTGGAAAACACGGCCGGTTTCTTTGACGACTTTTTCAATCAGCTTGCCTTCTGCGATCGTCAGCGTCAGTGGCTTTTCGCAGTAGACATCTTTGCCGGCGTACATGGCTTCAACTGCGATTTTCGTGTGCCAATGATCGGGAGTCGCGATCATCACAGCATCGATGTCTTTTCGGTCCAGTACTTTACGATAGTCGCTATAGCTATCCGGCTTCTTCTTCTGAGCCTCTTCTGACAATTTGATATTGGAGGCCAGGACTTTGGAGTCTACGTCCACCAACGCTGCAAAGTCGGCAAACTGGAAAGACTTCGATGTGATTGTCCAGCCCTGATTTCTGAGGCCAATCGTCGCGAAGACGGGGCGTTCGTTAGGTGACGTGTATCCGAACGCACGATTGCCTGATGGCGACAGCACTGCAGCAGCGCCAGTCGAAGCGGCTGTTTTTAGAAAACCGCGACGCGAGGATTGGTGCGATACGGACATAGAAGACTCCTGTTAATGAAAGTGAATAAGTACAAACGTGAAACGAGCTACAACGTTTGTGCTGTAGGGAATACGTTACGGAGGTTGTGAGCTATCAGAATACCAAAGCTATCCTTCGAATAAAGTACACAACGAAGAAAACAGTTCGAATGTGCGCTGCATCACTTCTGCAAGTTAATTCGGCTTAGGCCGTTTGTTGCCCTACTCGTGGCTGATCCACCTTCCCACGCAATCGCCTAAGAATGTTCTTCCAGCTGAAGACAAAAACGATGATCGTCTTTCGTCCGGGTGGGCGGCGTTTTGTTGACGAAAGACCTCCGTCAGCTGATCGGTTCGTGAGGATTTGTGCCTGGTCTATTGCGCCAACAACAGCCTTGCCGATTGGCGTCTGCGTTCCAAATCCTGCTCTCGCAACACCTGCAGAAGCTTTCCTCGCTGCTGGCGAGCTGGCTTCTGTGCGTCTTCTTCATTCAACGCGCCCAGCGGGATACTTTCGAGTGACCAGTCGTCGCTTCTTTGTGTGGCAAAGGGGACGTCTGTCATTCTGTGGGTCTGCAAATTACCAAGCGGACTTCGTCCCCAGGCGTAGCGAAAGTGAAGTGGTTTCGGCACCATGGGGCTGCTAAGGATGAGTGCTTTGCGATCGAGCTTGTCGCGGCCTCTTTCGTCTTTCGCAGTGACGACGTGGGTCGCCGTCGCCGGGTGAAATTTACGATCTTCGCCAGCCACGGCAAATCCAAGAATGGGCCCACCGTTGTCGACGGCGCTGGCTTCGCTGTCGAGCTGAAGCAACAACTGCCCGTCTTTCACATCCATGCTTTCGACTATGGCTGGCTTCCAGTGAATCGCGTTTGCGAAGCCATATTGTGTCGCCAGAGCCCATCGTGCGATGCGTTCGCCAGCTGGGATTTTTAATTGCGGGTGATACCACCGGCGGCGTAAATCATAGGTACTGGTGAAGCCAATGTTCTGGTCCCCCGATTTGTAAAGGTCAATGAACGTTCGGTACTGTGCCTCGCGAATGTACGGCCCGGCGTTGCACATCATCTCAGAATAGTTGTCGAGCGTTTGCAAGGGCCCCTCCGTACATAGCGAAAGAATACCGAACGGCATTTCCGGATCATTGAAGGCTTTTCGCCAGGATCGAATCATTTCAGGGAAGACCTGGCAATACATCACCGCTCCCTGAGAACCGTTGAAGCAGTTGTTGTAGCCTTGATGAAAAATGGCTCCTTTGACGGACAGGCCGGCAATCGGATGGATCATGCTGGCGTAACAATTGCCGGGGCGATTCTTATCCATGGCCGGCCCCGGGCGGAGGTCGTCTGGCAGCTTTTCGTTCGCCAGCATTTTTCTGCCTTCGTTTTTGAAACGTTCAACCTTTTCATTGTACCGTTTTACGCGCCCGGCGAGGTCTGCCTCCGCATCCCACGCCGAGACCTTGTCGTCCCATTCCGTGAGCAACATCGAAACCTCGTTCGTCTGCATACCTCGAAGTACTGCATCCGGCACCCACGTTTCGACTGTGGTTCCACCACGCGATGCGTCAATCACGCCGATCGGAACCTGCGCCGTTTTGTGGATTCGGCGAGCAAACACGTAACCGATGGCAGAAAGTTCGCGTGCGATTTCCGGAGTGCACGCATCCCAATCTCCTTTGCGGTAGTGTCGCCCAAACCAGCCGCTCCATTCGTGCAATCGAGGGAATCCCGCCTTCTGCTCAGCTCCGTCTTGTGCGGGCACTGTCAGAATTCGAAGGTTCGGGTAATTGGCGGAAACGATCTCCAGTTGTCCATTTTCGATTCGGTCCAGAGGAAATTCCATGTTGCTCTGACCACCAAGCACCCACACATCGCCAACAAGAATATCGTCTAACGTCAGCGTCTGATCGGCTCCTGTCACAATCAGCGTTTGCGCGTCGGATTTGGCGGACATCGGCGGCAGTGTCACTTTCCACGACCGATCCTCAGCTGCGGTCGCCGTTTGCTGCTGATCGCCGAACTTTACTGTGACAACTTCATCCGGAGTCGCCCACCCCCAGATGGACACAGGCTTGTCGCGTTGCAGAACCATATGCGACTGGAAGACGTTGCTGACACACAACCCGTCACCGATTGTTGGCACATCAACTACATGTTCACGCGGCATTTTCTGCGCTGACGTTTCTTCACAGGACGACAGAACCAAAGCACAGACGTACAGAAGAGAAACATGACGCATCGAGAGACCTCGAAATACTGTTGGAACGTTCCGTTTCGATCTCAATAGCGGCATTCGACAGACCTGAAAGCCTATCGTTCGGTGGCGTGGGAACGAAGCAGAAGAAATGAAGACAACTAAGCCTTGAAGAATTCGGAAATGGGCCCCTTTTGATCGAACGTCAGCCCGGTATCGAAGTCACCGTAG
>CAYZYB010000374.1:0-5435 GCA_964481505.1 uncultured Planctomycetaceae bacterium
GTACAACATTCCGATCATTTCGATAGAACAGCTGATCAAGTACCGCAGCGTTCGAGAGCAGCTGGTGACCCGAGTTGTCGAAGTGGAAATTCCCACCGGTGAATTCGGATCGCCCAAAATGATCGGCTATCAGGTCATGCACGAAGATCAGGAACCCATGGCGATCGTTTGGGGAGACCTTTCAAAAGTTGATGCTCCTCTGGTGCGCATGCACTCTTCCTGCTTTACGGGTGACGTCCTCGATTCGCTGCGTTGTGACTGCGGCGATCAATTGCGGTTAGCGATGCAGATGATCCACAGTGAAGGTGCGGGAGCCGTTGTGTACCTGCCTCAGGAGGGTCGTGGAATTGGACTTTTGGCGAAGCTGAAAGCATACAAGTTGCAGGACCAGGGACTCGATACGGTCGAAGCCAACCACAAGCTCGGCTTTAAGGCAGACATGAGGGACTACATGGTTGGTCTCCAGATTTTGAAAGACCTTGGACTCAGCAAAGTCCGTCTGCTCACGAACAACCCCAAGAAGACAGAATCATTTGTGTATTCGGGCGTCAGCCTTGAAGTCGTCGAACAGGTTCCCATCGTGGCTCCGCCGCACGCCCACCGGAATAGTTACATGGCGACCAAAAAAGAAAAGATGGGCCATCTGCTACCAGATGATGCTGTGGGGAAATAGCTTTCTGAGGTGTCAGTCCGCAGTCCCGCGCACGGACCGCGGCCAGAAGCAACGTTTGCTGTTTTGATGTCGCAGCGCTCACAGAGAGCTGTCATGTCTTCGTGCCCCGCGCAGAAATTGCGGTACCTCAAAGATTGTGCCCCTGAAAAAACAGTCCATCATGGCGTTGATGTCAGGGCCTCGCACCACCATTCGTCAGCCGTGAGTTTCGCCGGGTTGTAGTGATTGTACCATCTCTCAAACTGGTGGAAATTGTCGATAAACATGCGCCGCAGCGATGATGCGACCTATGTTTCCGTAACGCACCGTTCGGTTGCTCCGCAGCGTACACCAGTACCTGCGAAACATAGTTCAGAGTCGGATCTTGAGATCTGCGACTTTTCCTTTCGACGTCTTTGAATTGCTGCGGGCCCAGAAATGTCAGTTACAGAAGCATCACCGGTTGAAGATCAGGTTCGTTCTCCAGCAGAAACGTGCCCTCGTTGCCGTACCACGAAGTCGTGGGGAGAAAGCTCGTGGTGTCCCGACTGCGGATACTATCCCGTTGTTGACGGTGGCAATCCCGAAGGTGCTTCCTGGGCCGATGATCTGCCGGACGCCCCCGAAGAGGTTGCAGACAATCGCACGGCGCTGGAATCCATTCCAATGTGGTTTTGGGGAATGATCGCCGGGATGGTCGGAATCACAATCTTCAGCGTTGCTGTCAGATTTGCTTTTCCGGGAGAAGACGGTGAGAAGATTCGCGGAACGATCTGCCTGATTCAATTGACCATCGGCGGCGTGAGCATGCTGACGGCTCACATCATTGCCACTCGATTTGCAATGTCCATGGACCGCCGAATCAATCTGTTCGACTTTGTGATTGCCTGGTTTGCAATTTGGCAACCGACAATTATCGCCTTGCCCAAGACGTGTCTACGGCTACTGGCTGTGGTTTGGGGAACGATCGCGGTCATCACATCCGTCGCCATCATTGGTGGCGTGGATTGGTCGGCGGCGTTCCGTCCTTCGCACAAAGCACCGGAACTGAAGCCCATGAATGTCATCGGCGCTGTAGCTGGAGCGGCGAAAGCTCAGGCAGCCAAGGACGGTGATGATCCGGCCACAATGGAAGACGCTCTTGGCGACATGGCGGGCACCATGGATGAGATGGAGCAAATGACACAGGAGATTGACGGCGGAGGCGGATCCGGAAAGTCGATGCAGGAAGCGTTTGACGAATTAGGCGATGTGGAAGGCCAGCTGGATTCCATGACTGGCGGTTTGACAGGTGACCTCGGAGACGAAGAAGATCTGAAAGACCTTTCGCCGGAAGAATTAGCCGAAAAACTAAAAGAAGCCGCCGCAAAGAATCGCCTTAACGTCAACTGTGTCTTCTACGGAGTTCTGACTAATTCCAAACGTGTGCCGACATCCTTCCTGTTGGCAGCGAAAGTCGACGGTGTGGACACCCACATTGCGGAGATTTACGGGAAAGACCTCGACAAAGTAAACTACAAGAAACTCATCATGAAGCTCGGTCGCATCGTGCAAAAAACGCCAGCCATCGATACCGATCGAAAGGCAATTTGGGTGAAACCGACAGTGGAGTGCCGATTGAGCTACGCCGGACAAACAGAAGAAGGCGAACTCGAAGATCCTAAGTTCGAGGCGTTTGTTGTTGAACAACGCGGCCGATTTGATTGAGGCCGACGATAGAGTCCGTCGTCACTGGTCAAGTTGCAACTCCCGGCCCAGGCTATGCTGCTGATGTCGGGAGGTCTTTGTGCCGGATGCCGCGAGCATCGAAAAACGAATCGGATTCCGATACGTACTATGACTTCACAGATGCAGCCGTCAGTTCAGCGGGATGCGTTTCGTCAGCACTTGCAGGCAGTCGCAGCAGGCCGGACAGGATGTCGTCTCGAATGAGGTTCAGGCAAGGGACCAGAATCAGCGTCAGGATCGTCGCGAAGAGCAAACCGAACGTGAGTGTGACGGCCATGGGGATCAGAAACTTCGCCTGAAAACTGGTTTCGAACATCAATGGAACGAGGCCGGACGCTGTCGTTAATGTCGTCAAGAGAATCGGGCGGAGTCGCTTTTTTGCTCCGTCGATGGACGCATCGAAATGTGACAATCCATCGGCGACTCGACGGTTGATGAAGTCGACCAGCACCAGCGAATCGTTCACAAGAATGCCGGCGAGCGCCACCAGCCCGATGGCACTTAGTATGGTGAAGGTTTCTCCGGTCACCCAATGTCCAATGACGGCGCCAAGAAATCCGAAGGGGATTGCGGCCATAACCACGACCGGCTGGGTGTAAGACTTAAACAGTGCCGCCAGCATTCCAAAAATGATCAGTAACGCGACAGGGAACGCCATTTTGAGCGATGAGAAACTCTTCCGCATCTCCTCTGCTTTCCCAAGGTACTGAACGTTGATTCCCGGATGCATCGGCACGATCTCGGCTTCCACTCTTTCGCGAATCCTGTCAATGACACTGGCTGTACTGGGCGCCCGAGTATCGTCGACAGCACCGGTGACATTCGCGGAACGTGTTTGCTGATAACGCGAGATCGTGGAATAGCCGACGCCAATTTCCACATCAGCCACTTCCGAAATCGGCATCCATCTATTTTGGCCAGGCTGCATTGTCCCTTGTGTCGGAATCCACATCGATTCCACGTTCCACGAGCTCTCACGAAACGATTCCGGATAGCGGACCATGACACGCACGTCTTCGCGGTTGCGGCTGATTCGTCGAGCTTCCTGGCCAAACAATGCACCTCGTACGTGCATTCCCAATCCGGCAGATGTCACCCCGCTGGCTGCTGCCGATTCACGCAGTCGAAGTCGCAGCTCCTTTTTGCCAATGTCAAGGTTGTCGTCCAGGTCGTAAACCCCGCTTAGCCCACCAGCGATCTTTTTGAAGTCGTCGACCACGCGAGGCAGATCGTCGTTGTCGATCCCTGAAATGCTGATTTCAATATCTTTTCCGCCGGGGCCGCCATTCATCGCCTCCCAGCGAACGCTGTTGACTCCGGTGAGCTGTGTTTCTGAAAACTCTCGAAGGGCCGCAACAAGATCCTTGCTGGATCGCTGACGTTGCTCGGCCGGACAGATTTCGACAATGAGTTGCCCAAGATGACTTTGATCATCGAAGCCAACAGAGCCCGCGCCAGTGACGTCATACTGTCTGCCGGCAATGGTCTGGACATTGACGATTTCCGGGAACTGCTCCTTGTCGACGATGAAATCTGTCAGCTGTTGAAGTTCGCCCTGCAGTCGTTCGGCCGATGTGCCAATCGGCATTTCCAACGCACAGATGAGACTTTCGCTGTCCATGTCCTGAATGAATTGCCACTTCACAATCCCACCTGCCAGCATTCCGGCGGCGATGATGCAACCGCCCGTGACCACGGAAACCGTGACATACCTCCAGTGCAGACACAATCGCAGCAGCGCTTCGTAGGGCCTCATCAGGAAACGCTTCATAAACATGTCCTGGAATCCAGCAATGCCCGTCTGCGACTCTTCACCGCCGTCTGTTGCTTTCTTTTTGGCAACCGGTGGCAGATGTCGGAGGTGCGACGGCAGAATAACGAGTGCTTCGACCAACGAAATCGACAGGGCAGCAATGACGACAAGCGGCAGCTGCGCCATGAAATCGCCAATCTGTCCCTGAATGAAGAACAACGGCGCGAAAGCGCCGATGGTGGTGCTGACCGCGACAATCACCGGCCACATCACTTCTTCCGCTCCCGTAATCGCAGCCTGCATCGGCGGCATGCCTTCTTCGACGTAGCGGTAGATGTTTTCTCCGATCACGATTGCATCGTCGACGATAATCCCAAGCACAATGATCAGCCCGAACATCGACAAGAGATTCACCGTGGCGCCAACACTCCACATGACCGCGAAGGTTCCCATGAAAGAAACTGCCAGTCCAATCGCCGCCCAAAACGCAACCCGCCAGTTCAGGAACAGCATCAGAGAGATCAGAACCAGCAGCAGGCCCCAGCCGCCGTTGCGAGTCATCAGTTCCAGACGCCCTTCGACAAACCGAGCGATGTCGGTGTGAAGACGAAATGTAAACCGGGAGGGAAAAGGATTCGCCTTTGATTCCAGGTAGATCGAATGAATATCCGGACGGCCAAACGTCGCAAGGAATTTTGACCAGCCAGCACCGGGGCCGGTATATTCCCCGCCGCTTCGAGCAGCGACGTACGCCTTCACCACGCCCGAAATCTGTACCGCATCTTCATTATCCGCTTTAAAGATGACGCAGTTGACCGATGGCTTGCCGTTGAATAGAGATTCCAGATCAGAATCAACAAAGCCATCAGAAAGTTCGGCGACATCGCTAAGCAGAATTCGTGAGCCATTGGGAAGCGAACGCACAACGATGTTTTCGAGCTCAAGAGCCTGTTGCTGTTCGCCCAATGTTCTGACCGAAATACTGCTTCGGCTGCCTTTAAGCTGTCCGCCGCTAATGTCAACGTTCTCAGATCGAATCGCTGCGGCGATCTGTTCGAACGTGATATCGTATTCCAGCATTTTGTCAGGCCGCACATCGACGTAGATTTCGTCGTCTCGAATGCCGTTCAGTTCTACTCGACTGACCCCCGGAAGACTCAGCAGATCATCCCGAAAAGCCCGCGCCATTTGCTTCAATGATGCTTCCGACTCATCGCCATAAATAGCGATCGAAATGACTGGCAGCCGCGGTTCCACTTTTCGCAAACTGATCTTTTCGACGTCGTCGGGCATGTCCTGAAT
>CAYZYB010000375.1:0-5424 GCA_964481505.1 uncultured Planctomycetaceae bacterium
GGTCACATCCTTCATCGTTGGTGATGTCGGCGCTGTGAAAGCAGCCATCGATGCCGGTGCTCAGGCAGCATCAAAACTCGGCGAAGTCGTCAGCGTGGAAGTGATTCCTCGACCACACGAAGAACTGATCGCCGTTTTGCCAAAGGCAAAGAAAGCGTCGTAGCGACGAGCGGGTTTCAGGTTTCAGGGTTTCGGGTTTCAGAAAAACTCGACATCGCTGCATTCCCGGAAACCCGAACCCTATAAACCCTAAACCCATTTCCGAAGGAAATCTAATGTCTGAAGCAATTGGAATGATCGAGACCAAAGGTTTGGTCGCTCAGATCCAGGCATCCGATGCGATGCTGAAAGCCGCCAACGTCACTCTGGTCAAGCAGGTCCAGATCGGTGGCGCATTTGTCACAACTGTCATCAAAGGCGACGTCGGTTCTGTCCGAGCAGCCGTGGATGCCGGAGCTGCCGCTGCGTCTCAAACCGGCGAACTGGTGAGTGCTCACCTGATTCCTCGCCCGGAACAGACTCTGCTGGATCAGTTTGTTTAATCGCCGGAGGCGATTGTTTGCAGTTTGTCAGTGTTCAGTTTTCAGAACGGATGCTGGTCATTTCGCGAACTGCGATTTTCTGAACACCGAAAACTGAAAACGGAAAACTTCCCGAATGAAAGTACTCGTTGCCAATCTCGGTTCCACCAGTTTCAAGTATCGCTTGTTCGATCTGTCGAACGAAGCGGAGTTGGCTCGCGGTGGGATTGATCGCATCGGAGAAGCGGAAAGCCAGTGCTTTGTGGAAATCGGTGATTACCGATCTGAAGCGAAGCAGAACATTCCTGATCACGCAGCGGCTGTCGGCATTTGTCTGCAGCAGTTAACGGATTCGGAAAACGGCTGTCTAAACTCTGTTGATGAGGTTGCAGGAATTGGTTTCAAAGCTGTCTTTGCAGGAAGCTTAAGCGGCGTTCGGCTGGTGAATGATGAACTGCTGGAAAAGATGGAGGCATTGTCCGACATCGCTCCGGCACACAATCCTCCTTATGTGCGAGCAATGCAGCAGTTGCGAGAAGCGTTTCCCCAAATCCCACTGGTGGCGGCGCTGGAAACTGGCTTTCACGAAACGATTCCATTCGAACATCGTGCGTACGCGGTTCCTTACGAATGGTATAACGATCACGAAATTCGTCGCTGGGGTTTTCATGGAGCGAGTCATCGTTTTATCGCGGGGCGCGTTGCTGAAGTTCTGAATCGCAGTGATTTGAAAGTGATCAACTGCCATCTGGGTGGAAGTGCATCGATTTGTGCCATTGCCAATGGTGAAAGTCGAGCGGCTTCGATGGGCATGAGTCCTCAGGGAGGTCTGCCGAACAACAATCGCGTCGGTGATTTCGATGCTTACGCGATTCCGGTCATCATGAAGGCGACCGGCCTGACGTTTGAACAAGTGCTGGCGGAAATGAGTTCCAAAGGCGGTCTGCTGGGGATTAGCGGACTCAGCGGAGACTGTCGCGATCTGGAAGACGCGGCGGCGGAAGGACATGATCGAGCAGAGAAAGCACTGAAGCTGTTCGAAGCATCGATCAAATCGTACATCGGATCGTACGCAGCGTTGCTGGGCGGAGTCGACGTGGTCGTCTTCACTGGTGGCATCGGAGAAAACAGCGAACGGATTCGCGCAAACGTCTGCCGCGACATGGAGTGGGCGGGCGTTGAGCTGTGTTCTGACAGGAACGCCGCAGTCGAACGAAACACCGAAGTAAGCATCCACGCTGAAAACAGCAAGGTGCAGATCTGGGTGATTCCAACGAACGAAGAACTGGTCGTGGCCCGTCAAACGGCGGACGCTATCGCGTGACGAGGTTTCGGGGTTGGGGTTTCGGGTTTCAGGAGGACACGAAATCAACAGCTTTCCCCGCAACCTGAAACCTTTAACCTGAAACCCTCAAATGTTTTTAGCACGAATCACAGGAAGCGTCATATCAACGCACAAAGCCGAAGAACTCGTCGGCCAAAAGCTGTTGATTGTTGAGCCTCTGCGAGTCAACGAAAAGGATCAAAGCGACCTGCAACCAACAGGCCGTTCGTTTGTCACCGTTGACACCGTGGGCGCAGGAGAAGGCGAAGTCGTGCTGTGTGTGCAGGGAAGCAGTGCTCGGTTTACCCCAGGAACAAAGACACTTCCAATCGACTGTGCCATCGTCGGCACGATTGATTCTGTGACTGTTAATGACAAAGAAATCTTTGAAGGTGGCGAAGTTTAGAGCCTCCAACAATCTGAAACCGGAGATTTGAAATCTCAGATCTGAAACCCTGAACCTCAGCTTCGAACTGTCTGAACAACAACAATGTCCAATCCCTACGCATCACCAGAACAACAGCAGGACGACCACCAGTCGTCCGTGCTGTCCGTAGATATTGCGGCAGACGTTCGTGGGATGCAGATTGTGACACTTGCCCTGGCAGCGGGAGCCTGCACGCTTTTTTTGATCATGCTGGTAATCAATGCCGGCGCGATTGATGGCGAACCGGATATCACCAGCTGGATCGGACTCGGCATGGCGGGGTTTATGTTTGTCAATCATCTGGTTGTGCCCCGCGCAATCGTGAAGAGTCAACTGCAGAAGCTGAACAGCAAGTCGCTGCTCACCTTCACAGATGAAGAAAAAGTCGCGGCAGCACTTGGGCCGATTCGAGGTGGACACATTATCGGCTGTGCAATGCTTGAAGGGGCCGCATTTATGAATCTGATCTTTTACATGACGACCAGCTTCATTGGGAACCTAATGGCCGCTGCTGTGCTCATCGTGTTCCTCCTGCTCAAGGTGCCAACACTCCACGGCATGCAAAATAAAGTCACAAATCAACTCCGAGAAATTGAAATGAGATAAGGGTTTAGGGGCGACGGGTTTCGGGTTTCAGGAAAATCCAGTTCGTTGCCGTGACTACTCAACCCGAAACCTGAAACCTATAAACTGAAACCCATTCATCATGCAAGCAACAGAACAAGCCGTCCGACAAATCGTTCAGGAAGTCCTGAGCCAGATTTCTTCCAACGGAACGGCTAGCAATCGTATCAGCGGCAGCACAAACGGTGTTTCCGGCAACTGGGGCGTCTTCAACGACGTCGATCAGGCTGTTGCGGCAGCTCAGTCTGGCTTCGAAGCTCTGTGCGAAGCCCCAATGGAAGATCGTGCCAAAGCGATCGACATCGTCAAAACGATGTGTGACGAGCAAGCCGAAGAACTCGGTCGCATGGAATTCGAAGAAACCAAAGTCGGCCGTCTGGAACACAAGATCGGCAAGCTGCAAGTCATCAAAACGGTTCCCGGCATCGAAGCTTTGAGAACGGAAGCGGTCAGCGGATCTCACGGCTTGACAGTCACCGAATACGCTCCATTCGGCGTCATCGGAGCCATCACACCGGTCACTCATTCACTACCAACACTGGCCGCCAACTTCGTCAACATGGTGGCTGCCGGCAATACGATTGTCGTCAACCCACACCCAAGCGGTAAGCGAATCGCTGCTGAAGGCGTTCGACGCTTCAACAAAGCCATCTACGAAGCCACCGGCCTGCAGAACCTGGTCACCATCATCGGCGAACCGACAATTGAGTCGGCTCAGGCGATCTTCGATCACCGCGGCGTCAAGCTGCTGGTTGTCACGGGCGGCCCCGCAGTTGCGCGAGCAGCCCTCGGCAGCCCGAAGCGTGCCATCGTTGCCGGCCCCGGAAATCCTCCGGTTGTCGTAGACGCAACTGCCGACATCAACAACGCTGGTAAGTGCATTGTTGAAGGAGCGGCCTTCGACAACAACCTGCTGTGCATTGCAGAAAAAGAAGTGTTCGCCGTCAACGAAATCTTCGACCCGCTGATGAACGCCGTCGGCCAGCATGGCGGCTATCGACTGGACGCCAATCAGGTGGCTCAGTTCACTGCAAAAGCGTTTACTCCACCAAAAGACGCCAACGACCACTACCACCTGAACCGCGACTTCATCGGCAAAGACGCATCATGGCTCGCGGCTCAAATCGGCGTTAACGTTCCGGCGAACACTCTGATCCTGTACGGCGAAACAGACGAACACAATCCGTTTGTCCCTGAAGAACAGATGATGCCTTTCGTGCCATTCGTGCGAGCGAACTGTCCGGACCACGCGATAGCATTGGCTAAGAAATACGAACATGGCTTCGGTCACACAGCCATCATTCACAGCCGCGACATCGACACCATCACCAAAATGGGTCGCATCATGAACACAACACTGTTCGTCAAAAACGGCCCCTGCATGGCAGGCCTGGGCCTCGGCGGCGAAGGTTTTCCATCATTCAGTATCGCAACACCAACCGGAGAAGGGGTCACGAGCCCGATGACGTTTACTCGGCAACGGCGCTGTGCGATGGTGGACGGACTTCGCATTGTTTAGGAATTAGAAAATGTCGAATCCTTACGCAGCACCCACCTCTGACGCACCAGCAAAGCCTCAACGGGCTCACATCGCAGTTCCCGTTCTGTTTGTTGCAGCAATCATCACAGTCGGACTGCTTATGTGGAACTCTACATTTGGCACATCTGGACACATTCGCTTTGAAAGAGTCGGTGAATATTTGTAACGCGAAAGACAAAGAATTATTGGGCCCAACGACAGTTTGAAGTAGGGCCGGTTCCCACCGGCCGCCCAAATATGACGGACGGTAGGAACCGGCCCTGCGGAGCTCACAACAAAGCAAACACAAACATGCAAACCGCAACAGTAATTGGAAATGCAACAGCGACAGTGAAGCACGCTTCACTGGACGGCTGGCGTCTGATTGCATTGCAGCCACTTGATATTAACGACAAGCCGGACGGTTTCCCTTTCCTGTCAATCGACAATCTGGGAGCCGGAAAAGGCGACAAGGTGTTCTTCACCAGCGACGGAAAACATATCCGCAAAATGGTCGGGCGAAATGACTGCCCGATTCGTTTCGCGGTTCAGGGGATTATTGACGAAGGGGTTTAAGGTTAAGGTTTTCAGGTTTCGGGCAACTACTCGAATCCTTACGCCCGAAACCAGAAACCCTGAAACCCGAAACCGAAAATGCAATTTTCAAACCAACAAATCGAAGCCATCACTGCCAGCGTGCTGCGAGAACTTGCGTCTCGCGGAGTCGCTGTGGCTGCGTCGTCTTCAGCTAACGGGAAGCCGCAGGCGTCGGCATCACAGGTGGTCGCGTCTGGTTTATCGTTAGGCGATAAGGTCGTCACCGAAGACGCTCTGGTTGCTATCGGTGCAGCGGGCCAAACGGTTTCGCTTCCGATGGGAGCCATCATTACGCCGTCGGGACATGACTACATTCGCCGCAACGGTGTGACAGTAAATAACGGCATCAGGACATCGGCCACAGCAGAATCGGCATCCGGCTTGCTGATCATGATTGGCAACAGCACAACAG
>CAYZYB010000376.1:0-5416 GCA_964481505.1 uncultured Planctomycetaceae bacterium
GTATTGATCCCGGCGGGAAGCCTGACTGCCAGCGTGGTACTCACGATTGTTCAGGACGGGCTGGATGAGTTTGATGAGCTGGCTGTGATTTCGTTTGTTAGCGTGCAGAACGCTGTCGAAAATATCGTACAGCAGGCGTCCACTTTGATTCGTGATATCGATGCATCGCCAACGCTGTCCACCTCCATTGATGTTGCGTCGCTTTTGGAAGCGGATGAACTCAGCAGCACGTTCACTGCGACACTCAGCGCGGTGTCCGGCAAAGATGTTGAAATTGATCTGTCAATTGGCGGAACTGCGACCGGGGGAGGCGTCGACTACAGCGGTGGCGTCCCTCTGCTTGTGATTCCGGCCGGTGACACGTCTGCTGCTGTGACCTTTACGGCCGTGGACGACTCGCTGGATGAAGACAACGAAACCATCGACGTTACCGTTGCGAATATCGTGAACTCTGTGGGATCAGGTCCACAATCTCAGTCCATCGAAATCACGGACGATGAACTCCTTCCGACGGTTGGACTCACAATCGACGAAACGACGATCGACGAAGCGGGTGGCGTAGCGGTTTTGACGGCCACGCTTTCAGAGGTGTCCGGGCGACTCGTCACGGTTAGGCTCGACTTTGCGGGGCTTGCAAATCAGTTGAGTGACTACGACCCGCCGGGCCTGGCGATTATTGAAATCCCTGCTGGCAGTTTGAGTGCCACGGGAACGCTTACGGCGCAGGACGATGCACTGAACGAATTTGACGAAGACATCATCGTATCCATCGATACCGCGAACACGTCATTCGCGACAGCTGACCCGCTGGCATCTTCTGTCACGACAACAATCATCGACGATGACGTCCTGCCTACCGTTTCGCTGGGCCTTGACAACCTGACCATTCCGGAAGATGGTGGAGTCGCGACGTACTCAGCCTTCCTGTCAGAAGCTTCGGGGCGAGATGTTACCGTGAACATTGTCGTCACCGGTAGCGCAACTGGTGGAGGCGCCGATTATGATGATCTGCCGACACAAATTGTCATCCCGGCAGGCGATCTCTTTGCATCTGTTCCTGTGGCTTCCATTGATGACGCCCTGGATGAAGATCCTGAAACCATCACTGTTGATATTACCTCAAGCGACTTCGCTCAGCTGAGCACTACGCTGCAGCAATCCACGACCATCACAGACGATGACCCGGAGCCCGGTGTCGGCATCACGGTTAGCAACACAGCGATTGCCGAAGCTGGCGGAATAACAACGCTCACCGGAACACTCACAGCACTTTCCGGGCGTGACGTTGTTCTGGATCTCCAGATTACAGGCAACGCAACGAATGGCGTGGACTACGTCGGACTAACTCCGCAGTTGACCATTCCCGCAGGCCAGCTTTCAGCGGATCTGACGATTACTGCTGTGAATGACGATTTGGTAGAACCTGATGAAGTGGCTTCTGTGAACGTACTGGCGGCACAAAATGCCGTCTTCGACGGAACAGGGCGCATGGTCACGATTACTGACGATGACGTAGCAACATTGACTCTAACCCTGTCAAACGCAACGGTTAACGAAGCAGACGCCAATCCGGCGACCACACTGACAATCACTCGCAACACTGACACCTCTGCCAGTTTGTTTGTAAACCTTGCCAACAACGATCTCACCGAGGCCTCCATTCAGAGTGGTGTGACGATCCTGTCAGGACAGCGGTCCGTTACAGTACCGATTGATGTGATCAATGATGGCGTACTCGATGGAACTCAAACCGTGACCTTCACTGCGTCCAGTGGCAGCTTCATTGACGGCATTGCCACGCTTGATGTGGAAGACGCGACAACAACCGTCGACTTATCCGTCAGCACAACAACGGCAACGGAAGCTGACGAAACAGTTGTCACGATCACAGCCACCACAGGGAAGCCCGTCATCGGTGACCAAACCCTGAACCTCACCGTCGGCAACACCGGGAACGTGGTGACCGCGACGGACTTCAACCTCAGCACCACTCTGTTGACATTCCTCGACGGAGAAAGCACAACGACTGCCACCTTCACCGTCGTTGATGACCTGCTGGTGGAATCACTGAACGAAATCGCCACCATTGGGATCGCGAATCTCACTGCGGGACTTGCTCCCGGCGCCGCCGATTCACAAGACGTTACTATTGTTGACAACGATTCGGCAGCCATCACGATCGATGACGTCACACTGGTCGAAGGTGATGCCGGTTCTACTGACGCCGTATTCACAATCACTTTAGACACGGCTGTCGATACGCTGGTGGATGTGGATTATGCCACTGCCGACGGCACTGCAACCGCAGAAGACTACAGTACAAGGGGCGGAACGCTTTCTTTCCCTGTCGGTGCAGCCGGCCAAACGCTGCAGATTTCGGTTCCCGTCTCAGGTGACGAAAAAGTTGAACTGGATGAATTGTTCAATGTGAATCTATCTGCAGTCAGTGCTGGCGGCAGAAACGTCACGATTTCGAAACCGGTTGGATTGGGAACAATCACCAATGACGATGCTGCGGAAATCAGCGTTCTGGATGCGATCGTGGATGAAGGAGATTCCGGCACAACAACACTGGCCGTGACACTGTCGCTGGATGCCGCTGTTGACTTTGGTATTGGAGTCGACTTTGCCACGTCAGACGGAACGGCGACCAGCGGTGTGGACTACGTTGCAGACGCCAACTCAGTAACCTTCGCAGCCGACACCGAGGGCGCTCAAACTCTAACGCTGAACTTCGATGTTGCCGGTGATAGTCTTGTTGAACTCGATGAGACATTCCTTGTTGATATCATGAATCTTGTTAATGGTGGCCGAGCGGTCACCATCGTGGATGACCAGGGCGTTGCGACGATACGCAACGATGATGAAGCGCTGCTCAGCATAGACGACGTGTCGATGGTTGAAGGCAACGCCGGCAACTCTGTCTATACCTTCACTGCTACGCTCGACAGCGATGTCGACAACGGATTGCTGGTCGACATCGACACAGCAAACGGCAAAGCGACTCTCGTGCAGGACTACCTGCCGAGTACCGGCACCAGCCTGACCTTCGCAGGAAACGCGGGCGAAACTCAAACGTTCAGCGTTACAGTGCTCGGCGACACAAGAGTAGAGCGTGATGAGAACTTTTTCGTAAATCTGTCGCGAATCGACGCGGCTGGTCGCAACGTCAACTTCGCAAAGGCGCAGGGGGTCGGTCAAATCCTCAACGACGACAGTGCTGAGTTCTCGATCACTGACGCCACGATTGTTGAAGGCGACGCGGGCACTCAAAACGTTGCTGTCGTCGTCACGCTGGATAATTCCGTCGACATGCCGGTTTCGATCGACTATGCCACGGCAGCTCTGACAGCGTCTGCGGCAGTTCGGGACTACACCGCAATTGGCGGCACTTTGACCTTCCCCGCCAATACCTCTGGTTCACAGTCGCAAACCTTGATCATTCCGGTCAACGGCGATGCTAAAGTCGAATTGAATGAAACTTTTGCCGTGGACCTGTCTAACCTGGTCACAAATGGACTGGCTGTGACAGCTCCGGATACACAGGGCGTTGTCACGATCACCAACGACGACAGCGCTGCAATTTCGATCGATGATGTCACCCAGGACGAAGGCGACACTGGCACGACGACATTCACCTTCGACGTGACTCTTGATGCCGAGATCGACACGCCGTTGACTATTGATTTCTCCGCAACCGAAGGCACAGCAACTATCGCTGACGGCGACTACACAGCCGTCACGAATTCAGGTTTGACGTTCCTCGCTGATACCGGCGGTTCACAGGTACAGTCGTTTGTCGTGGAAGTCACGGGCGACAGTAAAGTCGAACTCAGCGAAACCTTCCTCGTTGACCTGACGAATCTCGTCGCCAACGGGCGTAGTGTCAGCATTGCAGACGGCCAGGCTATTGGAACAGTCACAAACGACGACACCGCGTCACTGTCGATTGCAGACGTCAGCGTTGACGAAGGAGACAGCGGAATCACTGAAGTCACTCTGACTGTTACGCTGGACGCTGAGGTTGATACAGACATTTCCGTCGACTATGACACACTGAACAGCTCTGCAACAACTGTTGATGGAGACTTTACGGCAGTCAGCGGCAACAGCTTCACATTTGCCGCCAACGCAGGTGGAAGTCAGTCGCAGTCATTTACAGTCGAAGTCGCTGGTGATGAAAAAGTCGAATTGGATGAAGTCTTCTTCGCCAATCTTTCCGGCCTCGTCGCAAATCAGCGAAGTGTCACGATCAGTCGACCTCAAGCCCTCGCCACGATCGTCAATGATGACGACGCCACGATTTCTATAGACAACGTGACGCGTGACGAAGGTGATTCCGGCGACACGGTTTTCACCTTTACCGTAGCACTCAGCAACCAGACAGACGTCCCCGTAACAGTCGACTACTCAACTCTCGACGGCACAGCGACCGTCGCAGATGGCGACTATACGCCGCAGGTTGGCGAAACGCTTACGTTTGCCCCGAGCGATACGGCGGGCAGTCAGTCGCTGACGATCCCGATCGCTGTAACGGGCGACGAAAAACTGGAACTGGATGAAGAATTCTTCCTGGACTTACTGAATGTTAGCGCGGCTGGTCGAAGTGTCTCGATTTCCGAAACACTCGGGCGCGGTGTGGGTGCGGTCACGAATGACGATGCCGCGACGATTACCGTTGATGACGTGACAATCCTGGAAGGTGACCTCGGAAGCCGCAGCCTGATGTTTTCGGTTACTTTGGGAGCTGAAGTCAACACCGACGTGAGTGTGGGCTATGTCGTGAGTGGCATTACCGCGACTGCCGGGACCGACTTTTCGGCCGTTCCCGACGGTATTCTGACGTTCGGATCTGTCTCGGGATCCGGAGCTCAAACTCAAACGGTTACTGTGCCGATTATTGGCGATGAACTTGTCGAATTGGATGAAACGCTACGAATCGTCCTGTCTGGACTTTCGGACAACGGGGTGGGCGTCGTTATCGCAGATGACACGGGGCTTGGGACAATCACCAACGACGACTCAGCAGTCATCAACATCGACAGTGTGTCTGTTCCGGAAGGAGACGGTGTAGGCAGCTTGATCACGTTCACCGTAAGTATCGACAACGCAGTCGACGGGAATATCACCTTAAACTACGCCGTAAACGATGGAACGGCTGATGCGGACGGCGACAGTGATTACATCGTTGACCCAATCAGCACGCTGACCTTCGATGGAACGGCGGGCCAGACTTTAACGATCACGTTGCAGTCGCTGGGTGACGAAAAAGTTGAGCTCGACGAGACAATCCTTGTCAGCCTCAATAATTTGCAGGCAATTGGCCGTGACGTAATCTTTGGCACCAGCCAGGGGATTGCCACCATTCTAAACGACGACGCTGCCACAGTCAGTATCGGCGACGTTGCCATCGTTG
>CAYZYB010000377.1:0-5408 GCA_964481505.1 uncultured Planctomycetaceae bacterium
CAGAAAACTGCGAAGCTGGAAAGGGTGGCCGAGGTTGGAGTGAGGTACGAGCGAACCCCCGGAGTTTCCTTCGCAAGCTCAGTCCAACCCCGGCCACCCATTTCAAATGGCAACAATCTGCTACCACACCCTGGACGACCGCGGCAGCCGCCGACTACACCTAAATAAATACAGAATCAAACTTCCGTGTATTCCGTTTCTTCCGTGGTTCCTCTTCCAGATCACAGGCTGGTGCAACTCCGGGGTTTCCTTCGCGGTACACAGCCCATGCCAAGCCACACGGATGTGTTCCTGGTGCCCGAGCGTTTCAGTTTTGTCTCATCGTGCTGCCGGTGCGTTTGTTTATGCGGAGGGAGCGTGGCGCATGTTGTGGTGAGGCTGTTCTATGCAATGGCGAATGTTTCGCGCAGAGCATTTAGGGCCGATTCCGTTTTGTCGCTGGCGACCACGACGCTGACTTTGATTTCGCTGGTGTTGACCATTTCGACGTTGATGTCATGGCTCGCCAGAGTTCGAAAAAGTTTCGCTCCCACGTCTGTATGACTACGGAGGCCGATACCGGCGACTGTTAACTTGCCGATACTCGGGTCGCTGGAAACTTCAACGCCGGCGTCTGTTTTGAGAACGTCTTTGACGACGTCGACTGTGCGTTCGACGTCCGCGGATGGCACTGTGAACGAGATGATGGCTTTGTTGTTTCGAGCAGCATTCTGGACAATCATGTCAACCAGAATCCCGGCATCGGCGACCGCGGAAAAGATTGCTGCGGCAACTCCCGGGCTGTCGTCGAGCGTTGCGATGGTGACGCGCGCCTGGCTACTGTCGGCGTAGACATCGCTGACGACGATGTCTTCCATGCCGCTGAGTCGAGACACGATGTCCTGTTCAAGCTTTTCGGCATCTCGCACGTCACGCGTGGTTGTTGGTTTTGGGGCGGCCGTTCCAACTGTGGGAGGAGCGGCCACTTCCTGATCGAGCTGAAAACCTGCGTGGGCGGCGTTAACAGCAGCGTCACAAAATTCTCGATCAATCAGCACAGAGATCTTGATCTCGCTGGTGGTCACGATGTGGATGTTAACGTTCTGCTTCGCCAGGACCTGAAACATCTGAGCCGCAACGCCGGTGTGCGTTTGCATGCCGTGTCCGACGACGGAAACCTTGGAAAGATCGGCGGCATGAGCGACCGTACCGCCGAGGGCGTCGACCGCAGCAGAAGCGACTTCGAGTGTTTTGGCAAGATCATCTTCCGCTACGGTAAACGAAACATTGGCGGTGCCTGCGACGCCCACATTCTGGACAACCATGTCGACGGGAATTTTGTTTTCCGACAGCAACGCAAACACCTGGCTCATTACACCCGGTTGATCGGGAACACCGATCAGGCTGACGCGAGCTTCGTTACGCACGAATGCGACACCGGTCACAGGGCGCGGTGGTTGAGCAGGTTCGGGAGAAATCAAAGTGCCTGGGCCATCAACGTAGGACGGCTTTACTCGCAGGTGAACTTTGTACTTTTTGGCAAATTCAATAGAACGCGAATGCATCACGCCAGCGCCGAGGCTGGCGAGTTCGAGCATTTCGTCGTATGACACCTGATCGACTTTTGTCGCTTCTTTCACGACTCGCGGGTCAGTGGTGAAGACGCCTTCGACGTCGGTGTAGATTTCGCCGGTTTCGGCATTGAGCACAGCGGCCAGTGCTGCGGCAGTTGTATCGCTTCCGCCGCGTCCGAGCGTGGTGATGTTGAAATCTTCATCGACGCCCTGAAAGCCGGCCGCGACGACGATCTTGCCGGAGTCGAGCACTTCCTTCATGCGCTGCGTCGATATACTGATGATGCGCGCCTTGGTGTGGCTGCCGTCCGTGCGGACTCCTATTTGGGCGCCTGTGAGGCTGATGGCTTCTTCGCCGAGTTCGTGGACGGCCATCGCCATGAGCGCCACGGATTCCTGTTCTCCAGTCGACAGCAGCATGTCCATTTCTCGCGGACGCGGCTGCGATGTGATTTCTGCAGCCAGGCCAACCAGTTCGTCGGTTTTCTTTCCGCGTGCACTAACGACCATCACCACCTGATGGCCGGCGCGTTTTGTGGCGACGGCTTTTGCTGCGGCACGACGAATTCGTTCTGCGTCAGCGACGCTTGTTCCACCAAATTTCTGTACGACGATCGACACGAGACACCCTGTCGGAAGTTTAAGGTCAGAGAACGGACGGCAAATCAGGCGGAAGAATAGAGCAGGCTTGCCCTGTGGGTCACCTGAAGTCTGCTTCGTTTCGGAATTCCTCAGGGAAAAGACTGCATGGCAACCGATTTTTCCCGCTCAACAGACGATCCAGGTCCGAATGTGGGCATCTGCCTTGTTTGTCCAGTCGCCCCGAATCGCCGCAGACCGACACATGCCCCGGCACGGTGGTCTTGAATTTGCTTCGGGGGTAAGGTGTTGGAACTGTTTCTGTCTTGGTATGAGGAGAATGACTGTGGCCCGTTTTCTTATCGTCATGTCCATTGCCGTCTTGAGCCTCGCTTGCCAAACAATGCAGGCTGATGAGCTGACTGTCGTGAATACAGATCGTCAGCCACTGGTGGCGGCAACGCAGCGACTGGCCGAGGCCCTGAAGTTTTCCGGTTCGCCGCTTTCTGCAGAAACTCGGGCGGCACTTGAAACGGCTCAACAGTTGGAAAATTCTTCGGCCAGCGTGAAGGCGATTCAGGATGTGCTGGACCCGCTGTGTCTGGCTCAGGTTCACATCAACGCAGAAAGCCGCGTGAAGGTTTCGGAAGGGCCTGTTGCCAAACAATTGATCCAACAGGGATGGCGAACCTTTCTGGTAAAAGTCCACAACGAAGCTGGCATCAATCCAGAGTTAAAAATCGAAAGCCCAAACGCGGCGCCGGTGTATCAAACAGGACGCGGCGCGCGGCAGAAACCACGCACCGACGAAAAACTGGTCAACCCATCTGATGTTTCGAACCGCTGGCTGGATGTTTCTCTGATGACTCGCGAACCAATGAAGGCTCGATTGTCGGGCCTGGCTTTGGAATACCGAATCGTGACGTTGTACAGCCGCGATGTGGGCAAACGCGAAGGTTCGCTGGCGTTTAACATTGGAGCGGGCACTCAGGACATCGGCTTTCGCAACGCGGTGCCGATTCTATTCGATTGCCAGCCAGCCGTTGATGTCAAATTGAAGATTAAAGATATTGACGGTTCGCCCACCACGGCTGCGTTTGTGGTGAAAGACGCGGCGGGACGAGTGTACCCAAACCCGGCCAAAAGACTGGCGCCGGATTTCTTTTTTCATCATCAGGTGTATCGTCACGATGGCGAAAGCCTGAAACTTCCGCTAGGAAACTACGATATCAGTGTGACTCGCGGGCCGGAATACCTGCCCCTGCAAATGAACATCGAAGTTCCACAGACGGAACAGCTTGAAGTCGATGTCCAGCTGAAGCGATGGATTCATATCGCTGAACGAAACTGGTATTCCGGTGATCATCACGTGCATGCGGCCGGGTGCGCGCACTACGACAGCCCGACAGAAGGCGTTGGCCCCGATGACATGATGCGACACATTCTGGGCGAAGACTTAAACGTGGGCTGCGTGTTGACATGGGGACCGTGCTGGTACAGTCAGAAGCAATTCTTCGAAGGAGAAGTTTCGCGGCTGTCTTCCTCGAAATATCTGATGCGATACGACGTGGAAGTCAGCGGGTTCCCGTCTTCGCATGCCGGGCATTTGTGTCTGTTGAAGTTGACGGAGGATGACTATCCCGGCACGAAGGTGATCGAAGACTGGCCGAGCTGGACGCTGCCCGTTTTGAAGTGGGGACAGGAACAGGGCGGAGTTGTCGGATACAGCCACAGTGGTTGGGGATTGGCGCTTCCTGATGTGATGCCTGATGGAAGTCGAAAATTTGTGCAACAAAAATGGGGTGGGGCGCCCAAGGAATGGGCAGGCAAAGCCGCGTCGAAGCTGCCGGATTATGCGATGCCGCCGTTCGATGGTATTGGCGCCAACGAATATGTTGTGACGGCAGCTCACGGCGTTTGCGATTTCATTTCGGCAGTCGACACGCCCGCAATATGGGAGTTGAATATCTGGTATCACACGTTGAATTGCGGCATGACAAGTCGCATTAGCGGTGAAACGGATTTTCCATGCATCTATGGCGATCGCGTGGGGTTGGGTCGCATCTATGTGCAACTGGATGATGATCAGGAACTCAACTACGACAACTGGATCGCAGGATTGAAGGACGGCCGCAGCTATTGCGGCGATGGTCTCAGTCACATTCTCGATTTCAAAGTCAACGACCTCGGCGTCGGTCGGAAGGTCACGCCGGATGCAGAAACCAGTCGACTGAATCTGGCGGAACCGGGTACTGTGAACGTGAGCTTCGATGCGACCGCATTGCTGGAAGAGACGCCAACGGACAAGACACGTAACCTGAAAGCTCGGCGGCTGGACGACAAACCTTATTGGCACATCGAGCGCTGCAGAATCGGCGACACGCGAGAAGTTTCGGTAGAAGTCGTCGTCAATGGGGAAGTTGCCACCACGAAGACACTGCTGGCCGACGGCAGCCTGAAAGCGTTCGACATTCCGGTGAAATTGGACAAGTCGTCGTGGGTTGCCGTGCGAATTTTGCCGTCCGTTCATACGAACCCGGTGTTCGTGCATGTTGGCGGCAAACCAATCCGAGCGAATCAGAAGAGTGCCGAGTGGTGTGTGCAAGCCGTGCAGACATGCTGGGAATCGAAGAAGAACGCCATTCGTGAATCAGAACGAAAAGAAGCCCAAAAAGCCTATCAACAGGCTGAAGCGGTCTATGCCAAAATCGCCGAAGAAAGTAAGTAGGGATCCGGTGATGGCGACACATGCGTCACGTCGCCATCACGCTGGATTCGTACGTCTTGCTCGGCAGTGACCTCATGGCATCCATTCCCGTTCGTAACAGAATTCGTTCGATCATCGGCGGCGTGTTTCGTCGTCCGATCATACGCGCAAAGGATCGGTTTCGGCGGCGAGCGGAACTGTCCTGCCAGGAAACTCAACGTACCACTCTTCAACGACTGCTACAGTTGAATGCGGACAGTGAGTTTTCTCGCGAACACGGACTTCGACCGAATCTTTCCGCCGGCGAATTTCAACAGCGACTCAACATTGCCGATTACGAATCGTTCCGTCCCTACATCGAACGCATGTCGACTGGCGAGCATTCGGCTTTACTGGGAAATCGCAACAAACTGTTAATGTTCGCGACAACCAGCGGGACGACTTCAGAACCGAAACTGATTCCGATTACTGATCAGTTTATCAAAGACTATCGTCGCGGCTGGCAGTATTGGGGCGTCGCTGCGCAGCAAACTCACCACCGTCTTAAGCAGTTGCGGATGGTGCAGATT
>CAYZYB010000378.1:0-5406 GCA_964481505.1 uncultured Planctomycetaceae bacterium
CTGCAGCATTGAACCGGAAGAAACAACGGAACTGGTGAACAACGTCACAGAGCTGGTTCCCGGTTTGGAACTCATCAAACAGCAGCTGCAGCTTCCAGGACAACCCAGCGATGGTGCGTTTCGAGCACTGATGATGAAGCGATAGATCGCGGGTGTAGTCGCAGAAGATTGCGAAGCTGGCAAGAGTCGCCGCGGTTGGAGTGAGGTCCGAGCGAAACCCCGGGGGCTCCTTCGCAAACCCAGTCTACCAGTCCAACCCCGGCACCCATTTCAAATGCAACGATCTGCTGCCACACCCATCGATCGCCGATCGACGTCGGCGCGACTGAAGTATTCGGCGCTGAGTGTCAAAAAGGCTGTTCAGCAAATATTCGCCGTCAATGAGCGGTGAACGACCGTGGAAGCTTTTCTTCCTCAATTCGCCCCGATCATCCGCTGATGAGGGCTGTTGCCGGACGATTCTGAGGCTGTAATCGGCAGGATTCGCCGGAAATGCCTTAGGCTTGGGTAACTGGGTACTTTGCTGGCGCATTCGCAGGGCTGCGATGGCCGACTTGATATTGACCTAAATTCAAGATTTCCGCGAATCTACTCAAGTTGATTCAGGATGCGCAAAATCCTGGCGACAAATCCCACTCGCGGATGATGAGTTCTTCGTCAGCCGCCCCTTTTCCGTTGGTGAGTTTTCATTGCCACCGGTTCCTTTCTGATTTTAAAACATGGTGTCCAAGTGAAACCACTTCACCTGTACTGCATTGCCTGTCTGGTCACATTGATGGCTCCACCTGTTGAAGGTGGTCTGTTTGATCGTGCCCCGAATTCACGGCCCTCAATTTTCCGATTGACGAAAGACGTCGATGTCATTTTTCGCGGTCAGTCGGATGGTGTTCCACTGCCTCCCGGTGCGCAGGTTGCGCCCGTGCAATCCGGGGCGCCGTTAGTCCTGCCGCCGACAATGAACCATGGCATGCAGCAGTCTGGCGCAATCGGAATTCCTGGTCAGCAGATGGTGGTTCCCGCGGGCGGCTTAACCAGTCCGGTTCCGCAGGTGCCTGTGTTTAGCGGAACACAAACTGTCAGCGGACAAGCGTTTGGTCCCGCCAGTGTTCCGGCAACGCAGAATCCAACAACGTGGAATGCGTTTTCTCCACCAATTCTGCCGGATCCCTTCGCATCTGGCGGCGCACAGCAGCCATTCTATCCACAGGGCGCAGGGTATGGAGGTGCGGTCGATCCGTACGGTATTCCGGCGGGAGGCTTTTCGACTTACGGAGCCAACGGTCCGGCGCCGTTTCGTCAGGGCTGGCAAAACAGTCTTGAAATCGAATGGTTGTGGGGCAGCGGAACATCGGGTGCTGGACGCGGTAATTTGACACAGTTCGGTGTGGACTATGACCTTGCCTGGACAGGACCTTTCATGCCGGGATGGTTGCTGACATGGACGAACCAATTCCGACTGCGAAACTGGAGCGGTCCACAGGGCGGTCCGGGATTGCCAGGGAGCGCGTTTCGTATCGGGTGGGACTTCGAACTTGCAACGCCGAAATCCGGACTTGTCAGTATGAAGCTTGGCATAACACCGTCGATTAACACAGATTTTGATGCAAGCCTCGGTCAGGCGGCCTTTCAACTCGATGGCCGAGCGCTCATGGTCTTTCAGCTGAACCAGTACTGGGACATGGTGCTCGGAGCAGGCTATTGGGACCGAGCCAACGATCGCGTCATTCCATACGCTGGTCTCATTTATCGCGACGACTTCTGGGAATGGCGGATCATGTATCCCGAATCCACCATTAGCCTGTTTCTTGGCAATGAAGCGTTGGGTTCGAAGTGGGCCTACGTGCGAGCGGAGTACCACGTTGAGGCCTACGACGTCCGCACATCAGGCGGCGGTTCCGACCAGGTGGAACTCGAAGATTACCGACTGATGCTCGGCTTCCGCATGGATGGCGGCACGTATTCGTGGTTTACAGAAGCTGGCTGGGTGTTCGACCGCACCATCGACTATGGTTTGGCGGCAAACGGTTCTTACAGCCAGAATACGACGGCCATGATTCGTGTTGGCTGGAAGTATTAGCATTAGCTAAGCACTACGCCATAGCCGGAGCTTTAAGTGGTTCGTCCATCGGCGGTTCGATGACGCCCATCGCATCGAAGATGTCTCCCACCCCCGGTTTGAAGACGTCTCCAACCAGAATGTCGACCATGTTCGACTTGTACTGTGGGTTCTCCTTCAAGAACATTCCGAAACTAAAGTCCTCGGCATAGAAGGCGTACACAAGCTTCTTGAAGTTTTCTATGCCCTGCTTGTACAGCGGCTGCCACTGTCCCAGTCGAGGAGCCGTCAGGTCGCCGCGTTGCAGTGCGTCGTCAATGGCGTCGGCGGCGAATTCGCCACCTTTCAGTGCGAGGTAGACACCACTGGAATAAACGGGATCGATAAAGCCAAACGAGTCTCCAACCAGCACCCAACCGTTGCCCGCTCCTTCGCGGGAGTAGTACGAAAAGTCCTTCGTTGAAAAATAGTCGGTGCAGCGTTCCGCGTTGGCCAGTCGTTTCTGCATCGCCGGACAGCGTTCGAGTTCCCGGCTGTAGACGGTTTCCGCGTCACCGTTTTCTTTGCCGAACATGTAATTCATGCTGCCCGTGCAACCAACACTTACCACATCATTCGGAAGTGGGATGTACCAGAACCATGACTTTTTATCAGGCGTCTGCATAATCAGAGTCGCGCCTTCGTCTTTGCCGGGGCCGCGATAAGCGCCTTTCCAGTAAGTCCAGATCGTGCCCTTCTTCAACAGCGGATCGGCATCACGCTGGCCGCGACGACTACTGATAAAGGCCGATTGTCCTGTGGCATCGACGACAACTTTGCAGCGGACGTGCCGTTCGGTGCGTCCCCCGTCTTCGTTTAGAAGGCGGCACTTGACGCCAACGGCGACATCATCTTCAAAGACGACGTCCGTAACATGAGCCGACGTATGAACGGTGGCTCCCAGTTCACGCGCTCGATCGAGCAACATTTGATCGAACTGCCCGCGTTCGACCTGCCATGTCACGCTGCTTTCGTGGGGGTTGTACATATCGAAGTAGAAAGGTGCCGATTCTTTCACGCCTTCGCTCACAAACTGAACGCTGTACTTCCGCGGGAACGCAGATTCTTTCAGCCGATCCAGTAGTCCCAGTCGTTTCAGTGGCCAGTAGGTTTCCGGGATCAGTGATTCTCCAACGTGAAACCGTGGCAGTTCCGCTCGTTCGAGCACCAGAACACGGTGACCGTGCTCCGCCACCAGGGCTCCAGTCGATGCCCCCGCCGGGCCTCCACCGATTACGATGACGTCGTAGTTGTCCTCCAGTTCTGGAAGGTAATTTACAGGAGATTGCGGGTTGGGCTGAATCATGTCGAGGCAAATCGTTGGTGGGCAGGAACGATGAAGGGACGCGAACGCCTCGGGCTGAGATTTCCGCTGTCACTCTGTTTTACGTCAGTCGGCTGGAGATTTCCAATAAATCTACGGCAGGAGAGCCATTACAGAAGATCGTGGCCATTCGACCATATGTCTCCTGCCCCTCTTCCATTTCCAGATATCGACCTAACCCCGGTCCAGCCTGAAACTTAACAATCGCCCCCAAATCGATATGTCGCAGCACATTGTGTTGAATGAGCACTCGTCCAAGTGGAATGGATTCTGATTCGATGAGTTCCCGTACCGTATCGGTCACATAATCGAAGTTGAATCTGACGATGCCGAACTGAACGTTTTGCTTAGTGTTTTCTTTATTCAGCAGGATCTTTCGACAGTACAGATTGTCCACAAACTTCGACTCGACGACCTGCACTTCCATTGCCGAATCATGATAGCTTTCCATCGTGACCGTCATGTGGTGTTCGTGTACCAACATTCGATGATAGGGCCCCGGCGCGGCTTCTCGAGCGATGTGTTCCGCTTTCAGGTACAGCGCTTCGCCAGACGGTTCCGGGAAGAGTGAGCACAGTTGTTCGAGTTCGATCAGAGGATTCACAGCTCACAGTTTCCGATGGGTGTTTTTGAAGGCGGAATTTTAAGATCCAGCAGCCCGCAGCATAGCCGAAACCAACCGTTCTCGTACACCAACCGCAGCCGAATCAATGACATGATTCCGGAACGCAGTTGTAAGAAGCCAGTTTCAAGCCGGAGCTTGCGCATTGCCAATTCCAGTATGACGAAATGCTGTTTTCAGGGGATCTTTATCGCACCGCCAGGCTTTGCATCGCAACGGCGTGATTCTTAGTGATCCGCCTGGAAAACTTACTATGTTTGTGATCGTGACGATACGATGCAATGAAGAATCGCGACGCTTCTGATGATTCGTCGTGGAGCAACGTGAATTCGCCCTCAACCTCTGAACCCAGGAACATTTTATGGTCGAAATGACACGCCCGGTGCCGATCTTCCGTATTTTTGATGAAGCAAAGACACGGGAATTCTATGTTGACTACCTCGGTTTTTTGATCGACTTCGAGCATCGTTTTGCCGACAACTTGCCGTTGTACATGGGAGTGACGCGCGGCGGACTTGAGCTGCACCTCAGTGAACACCACGGTGACGGTGTGCCAGGGGCAAGAGTTCGCGTTCTGGTCAACGACATCGATGCTCTGCACGCCGAACTTGCTGCAAAGAAATACAAGTACGCACGGCCCGAGATTCTCGATCAGGACTGGGGATTCCGCGAACTCGACATCACCGATCCGTTCGGCAATCATCTGATCTTCTGCGAAAAGAAGGCTGAGTAGCCGCGGAGTGCTCGGCTGAGCGTTCGCCGCGATTCTCTGATTCTTCGACAGGTGAATTAAGCACGATGCCAGGTAAGCGGTTTCGAATTGGTCCGGGCGATGACCAGCTTCGCTTCAAGGTCGAGCTGTACGGTCTTTGCCCACCAGCCGGATTTTTCGCCGTCCGGCCAAAGGTCCTGCGGCAGATGTGGAAGAATGGCTTCGAACATCTCTTTCTGATTTAGCCCCGGCGGTTTTTTCGGGAGCACTTTCAACAGGGCATGCTTCATCGCCGCGTATCTTGTGGCGTCTACGTTTGTTGTCCGGCTGGGGCAATTGACGTTCTCAACTGCTATCGTTTCATTCTTTTTTGCCATTCTTTTTTTCGTTCCGTTCCAAACTCTGCAGGTAGATGGGCAAGCACTTTCAGGAATACCCGGTTAGAGGCTGATTCGGATTCATAGTCACGCGTTCCGTTTTTATTGCGACCGGAACCGCTCTATCGCGGCACTATTCTGCAACCTCCGCGATACGGGCACAAGTTTCCTGAACGCAAGCTGCGATAGATCGACTTGATCCAATGGTGAAGCGGGACTGTGCTAGGAGTCTGTCCAAAAATGTGAGTCGTCTGGGTGTAGGGGCGCGGTGCCGGG
>CAYZYB010000379.1:0-5403 GCA_964481505.1 uncultured Planctomycetaceae bacterium
ATCGACAGTGGGCCGTGCGAAAAGGAAATTGGAAGCTGATTGGCAACCCAAAGGACACCAGCGAGATGGCTCCCGTGACCAAACAAGACCGGCGTTTTCTGGTGAACCTCAGCGATTCCATTCACGAACTCGACAACCTTGCAGCCGATCACCCGGACGTTGTGAAGGAACTGGAACAGCTTCATGACCAGTGGATCAGCAATGTCTCCATACGCTGAACCAACGACGTCCAACGACGTCGAGTTCAATGATGAAGCCGTATGGAAAAAACGTCTTCTGTTCGTGTTGATCGTTGGGTTGTTGGGCCGAATCATCGCCGCCGTCCTGATCGAACGCTACGTTGACAATGCCGGACGTCAGTTTCTGGTGGAAGGCGACGCCAATGGCTATTGGGAGCTGGCGCAGAACATTGCCGCCGGCAAAGACTACGCGATTCATACTCCACCTCGTTACGTGCTTCGTGTTCCCGGCTTTCCGATACTGCTGGCTGCGTCCATCAAATTGTTTGGCAACAACGTGCTTGCGGCGCGAATTGTTCTTGCTGCCGTGGGGACGCTTTGCTGCTGGTTAACGTGGTGTCTGGGCTGTCGACTTCATTCCCGACATGTCGGTTTCTGGGCAGCTGTGTTTGTGACATTCAACCCCCTGCACGTCGGCAACAGCGTGCTGATTTTGTCGGAAACCTGGTTCACACTTTGGATGCTGCTTTGCTTGCTGGCGTTGCAGACGTTGTTTGCGAAAGCGACTGAAGGGCAGAGCGGCGTTGCGAACTCGGACCCTGATTGCAATAGTAGCACTTGCACCTGGAGACTTTCGATGCGAGCAGTCATCACCGGAGCAATCATTGGCCTGACTGTGCTTGTACGACCGGGTTTTCTGCCGTGGATGGGACTCAGCTGCCTCGCCGTGCTGTTTCTAATGAAGCGTTCGAAGATCACAAAGAAGCTGATCTGTGCGGGATTGGTAGGCGGGTGCTTTTTAGCACTGCTGCCGTGGGCTGCTCGCAACGCAAGTGTGACCGGGCACTGGGTGTGGACCTCGCTATGGTCCGGCCCCAGTCTCTACGATGGTCTCAATCCCGAAGCAACCGGGGCCAGTAACATGACATTCTTCGACGAAGAACATGTAATGACAAAGATGTCAGAGTTCGAAATGAACGAACACTACAAGTCGCGAGCCTTCGATTTCGCGATCAAAAATCCAGGGAGAGTCGCCACATTGGCTGTTCGGAAACTTGGAATGGTGCTGACCCCGGTGCCAAATTTCGCAAAAAGAAAAGGATGGGCAATACAGGGCGTTTGCATTGCAAGTTGGCTGATTCTGACAGTGATGTGCGTTTGGGGCTTGAAAAGCGGCAATTGGGACGCCGTCGGACTATTTTTGATGGCGGGGCCGCTGCTGCTGTTTTTGCTGGTTCATATGGTCTTTGTGGGCTCAGTCAGGTATCGTCTGCCACTTGAATTTCCGCTGGCCGTGCTCGGTGCTATTGGATGGCAGCAGCTGGTGTATCCGCGGAAAGGCAACGTTTGAGCTCGGACTGAAAACGGTGAACTGCTCCGGATGACCGTCACCTTTTGATGCTCCGCGCTACAACTCAAACGAATGCAATCACTTCGGCATGGACGCCAATGAAGTTTCTTCCCGTACTGAAATGGATGATCAACATCACCGTATTTGTCGCGTTAGCGGCAGGCGCGGTGGGTATCTATTTGTGGAAGAATAGCGACGACCTCGTCCGCAACGAAGTCCTCAAAAAATTCAACGAAGCCGCACCGGATCTGCAACTGAGTATCGGCAAGACGATTCTCAACGGTCCTGAAGGCGCCACGCTGACTGACGTTGAGATTCGTGAACGCAGCACGGGGCATGCACTGTTTCGAGCAAAAGAACTTGCCGTAGCACTCGATGCCAATCGACTGCTGGAAAACCAAACGCCGGTCATCGACCGGATCACATTGAAGTCGGCGGATGTCCTGCTCACGCGACTCGAAGACGGCCGCTGGAACTGGCAGCAATACGATTTTGTGCAACCAAAGAAAACGAATCAGGCACTCCCCGAAATCCTGATCGAAGACCTGCGCATCCAACTAAACCTGCGCCACGGGAATGGTATCCCCACAGCCTTCCTGCCAATTGTCAGCCCCAGGTTCGTCGCCGTGCCTGCGTCGCAACGCGGGTATGATTTTGATGGAGCCATCAATTTGCCGGGAGCTGGCCTCATGAAACTTCGCGGCATGTGCGACCTCGAATCAGCTCAGTGGGAAATCGGTGGCCACCTAAAAGATGTGCGTGCTGACGAGAACCTGATGAGTCTCATGCAAAAGGCAAATCCTAAGATCAAAGACCAGTTCAACAAGCTCGATACGGCAGTGTCCAGCATTCTGCCACCCACTCAAACAGCCTCTGCCCAATCCGACCGAACCGGACTGCTGATTGGAGCAAATGCACAGTCGGCCTGGCAAATCACAGGCCTCCTGAATCTCGACTTCGCTGCCAGGTCCGTTGAAGACTCGCAGATTCCATCGTTTCGATTGCGACTAAATGTCCGCGATGGTCTCGTGGCTTCTCCGAAGCTCCCCATGAAACTCACCGGCGTCGAAGCAACCTTCTTTCGTGACAACGAAAACATGATCTTCCGCCTGGATAAAGCGGCCCTCGATGGAGCCAAAATCAAAGGCGAGCTGTCCGTCTCAACGGCCCCGAACGCCGATCCACCATCCGGATCGTTCAACATCGAGCGGTTCCCTGTATCTAAAAAACTGAGGCCGCTTCTGCCCCCCAAAACACTTCGTATATTTGACGCATTTCAGCCCGAAGGAATCATCTCCGCACGCGGAAAACTGGTTCGCCGGTCGGATGGCCGATGGAAACCAGAAGGGATCGCAATGGATATCCACAGCGGCACCGCCATGTTTCATAAATTCCGATACCGCGTGACGGATTTGAAGGGAAGCTTTCGACAGGTTCCGCCACAGAACGTGACGAACATTGATGGCGTTCCGCCGCTTCTGGTAACCGACACGTTATTTGATCTAACCATAGACGCCATGGTGGGATCTCGTCCACTGCAAGCCACCGGATGGATGAAAAACCTTGGTCCAACTGCCGAAAACCATTTCAAAGTGACAGTCAATGATTTTCCATTGGACGGTGAATTTCGAAACGCGCTGGAACCCCAACACCGTGCCATTGTTGAATCTCTGGACCTAAATGGAACAGCCAACGCTGTGCTTCAGTTCTATCGTCCGCCTGGACTGGACAGAATTACGGTACCAAAATTCGACGTCAACATTTTTGCTGCAGACATGACATTCAGCAAGTTTCCCTACGACATCGACGACCTTTCCGGAAACCTTCGTTACGACGGACAAAACAAACACTGGACGTTTGAGAATCTGAAAGGTCATCATGGCAATGGTCGGCTGTTTGCCTTCGGAGAATTTCGTGGAATAACAAAGCCCGGCACGCTCGATCTGACCATCACAGCTCAAAACGCCGCGTTAGACGCTGACTTGTATCACGCCCTGCCGGAAGCTCAGCGAAATCTGTGGAAAACAATCGCCCCTGAAGGCTCGTGCGACCTCACGGCACAAATCAACTGGACAGCAAATCCAGGCCAACCAGCAATTGTCAGTTTTCCGGCGGATACGCCCGTGCGAATCTTCAACACTCGAATTCGCCCGAAACCGTTTCCGTTCGACATGCTCATTCGTGAAGCCACTGTTAGCTTCGACCCCAACGATCCGAGACACGCCGGCACGCAACACTGCGAAATCCACACGTTTATGGCGATGCATGACACATCACCAATTCGTGCGAAAGGCTGGGCCGAAATTTCGCCGGTCGGAGAATGGCAGTTGCACCTGAACGACGTCAACGCCACCAATCTTAAAACAGATGACGCCCTTCGCGCGGCGCTGCCAAAATCCTGGGAAGAAACTCTGTTGCGGATTTCTCGAACGGGCACGCTGTCAATCGTCAATTCAGAAATGGATTTTCGTGGTGACACGTCCGGCCAGAGAAACACTACAGCAAGCTGGGACCTCAATATGCATTTTCGCGATTGCATGTTTAACGCCGGACTCGACATCAGCCACATCGACGGGGTTGTGACAGCTTTGGGAACCTGGGACGGTTTTCACGTTCAGAACGATGGACAGATTCATCTCGAAACCGCTGAAGTTCTGGAGATGCCATTCCTCAATGTTCGAGGGCCATACTCGCTGGATGACGTCGAACTGATCCTGGGAGCCAGAAAAGTATTCGAACAGGGCAGCCCATTGTCGGAGGTCAACCAGAATACACGCATCAAGGCCCAGGCCTACGGTGGCGAACTTCTGCTCGACGCGCAAGTCGATATGCGGCAGGAAGGCAACTATCAATTCTTCACCGAACTCAGGAACGCTCGCCTTGAATCGTATGCCGCACTGCACATTCCGGATCAGCGAAATCTAAGAGGTATCGTAAACGCCTGGATGCGTTTGCACGGCAAGGGTGACGACCCGGCGGATTTAAAAGGCAACGGGCAACTCAGAATCAGTCCGGCCGCACTCTATGAATTGCCGGTCATGGTCAAGCTACTGGGATCGCTGTCGCAGGGAAATCTTAATGTTCAGGACCGCACGGCCTTCAACTATGCCCTGGTGTATTTTGATGTCGCCCGAGAAGCATTTCTTATGAATCGCGTCGACCTTGTCGGTGACTCCATCAGCTTTCGTGGAAAAGGCAGCGTGGGCTTTACCGGTGCCGTAGATCTGGACTTCTATTCACGACCGGCAAGACCTCGAGCGGCTTCAATTCCGTTCCTTAGCGCACTGTTTACCAACTGGACGAAGGTCGAAGTTCGTGGAACGACAGAGGTCCCGCATGTCCGTCCACTGGCACTCGGACAGGTCGACGAAGGCCTGAAGCAATTTCTGCAGCTAACCCCCAACCCCAACGCGCCGATTCCAGGCCTGACCGTGCCGCGGTTCTTTCCCAGAAGTCAGCCAATCATGCCACGCCGCCGTCGCATGCAGGACGCGGCCATCAGAAACGGAGAATTTACCCCGCAGTAACTCTGCCGACTGTCTCATCATTCAGCATTGAACTACTTTGCGGTCTCAGCTTCCTTCAGAAGCGACTTGTATCGCTTTTGAAACTTCGCCACCTTTGGCCCCACGACAGTCTGGCAATACGGCTGCGTGCCGTTTATTTCGAAGTATTGCTGGTGGTAGTCTTCGGCCGGATACCACTTCCTGAGATTTTCCAGCTTGGTCACAATGGGGTCAGAAAAACTGCCGTCACCGTCCAGCTTTGCGATCATCGCCTTCGCTGCAGCCAGTTGCTTTTCGTTGTGATAGAAGACAGAAGAACGGTATTGAGTGCCCGTATCGGCGTCCTGCCGATTCAAGGTTGTGGGAT
>CAYZYB010000380.1:0-5395 GCA_964481505.1 uncultured Planctomycetaceae bacterium
GTATTTAACCGATCGAATTCACGAAGACAGCAACGAACGGGTGCTGTGTGTCGACGCTGTGACTGGCAAAGAAATCTGGAAGAAGGAGTATTCGGCACGCTACACTGTCAGCTACCCGGCTGGTCCGCGAGCGACGCCCGTGATCGACGACGGTCGCGTCTTCACCATCGGGGCCGTGGGGCATATGTTTTGTTTTGATGCTGCGACTGGTGAGGAAGTTTGGAAGACAGATTTTCAAAAAGACTTCGGAACAAAATTGCCAATTTGGGGCATGGCGGCTGCTCCACTTGTGGACGGGCACAAACTGATAACTCTGGTCGGCGGAGAAGATGGTGCCCTTGTCGTTGCCTTCGACAAAGCGACCGGCAAAGAACTTTGGCGGTCTCTCAATGATCCGATGATAGGATATGCACCACCGATGATCTACGAATTCGGCGGTCGACAACAATTGATCATCTGGCATCCAACGGCCGTAACATCACTCGATCCGGAAACAGGCGAAGTGATTTGGGAAGTGCCATGGCAGATCAAAGCGGGCCTCACGATTCCGATGCCGCGAAAGATTGATGACCGCTTGTTTTTGACGGCGTTTTACAACGGTCCGATGATGCTGAAAGTCGGCGCGGACAGTGCAGAAGTCGTTTGGAAAGGCAGCAGCAACAACGAGAAGAATACGGACGGACTTCATTCGATCATGCCGACTCCGTGGGTATCGAACGACAACATTTTCGGCGTGTGTAGTTACGGTCAACTCCGAGGCCTCGAAACGGCGACCGGAAAACGGCTGTGGGAAACTCTGGACGCGACGGGCAGCGGTCGCTGGTGGAACGCCTTCATCATCCCGCACGAAGATCGCTTCTTCCTTCACAATGAACAGGGCGACTTGATCACAGCAAAACTGACCGCAGCAGGATACGAAGAAACAAGTCGAGCGAAACTCATTGAGCCAACGCGCAAGGTTCAGCGGCGGATGACGATTTGGTCGCACCCGGCGTTCGCGATGAAGAGCGTGTTTGCAAGAAATGACAAAGAACTGATTCGCGTGAGTCTGGCGAAGTGAATTGGCAACCCTTTCTTTCCAGCCGACGTATCGGCAGTTCAAAACCGACGCCCGAGCGTTCCGAAGTTTCGCGATCGGAGTTTCACAAGGACTACGACCGGATCATTTTCAGCAGCGCCTTTCGGCGGCTCAGTGATAAGACTCAGGTCGTTCCGTTTCCAAAGTCCGACTACACGCGGCAACGGTTGACGCACAGTTTGGAAGTGTCCTGCGTCGGGCGTTCGCTGGCGACCAGTGTGTATGAAATGGTCCACGGTGAAATCGGAAGCCTGGCATCTCAGGGCGATTTCGAAGCCATCGTGGCGGCCGCGTGTTTGGCTCACGATATCGGCAATCCACCATTCGGACACTTCGGCGAAAAGGCCATTCAGGACTGGGCGTCCGATGCATTGCAGCGATCGGAATTCGATTCGCTCACACCAGCGGAACGCTCAGACCTGACGCTGTTCGAAGGAAACGCTCAGAGCTTTCGAGTTCTGTCGCGACTGCAAATGAGCAACCGTCGCGGCGGCATGAGGCTCACAGCCGCGACACTCGGTGCGCTGGTGAAGTATCCTCGCGGAAGTGCGATGCCGAAGACAGTGTTTAAAAAGCACGGCTGTTTCAGCGACGATGCCGAACTCTTTGCGGAAGTGTTCGACGCGGCTGGCCGCGTCGCCGATAAACACGGGCAGTTTGCTCGTCACCCGCTGGCTCTGCTATCTGAAGCGGCCGACGATATTTGCTACGCGATTATCGATCTGGAAGATGGCTGTAAGGCTGGCTTGATTCCTGTTGAGAAGGCCTTGGGGATTCTGGAAAAGATTCAATCCGGTGCAACAGGATCGAGCGACATGCCGGAATCGGATCGTCTGTCCATGGGCCGAGCGATTTCGATTAACGCTCTGGCCAATCAGTGTGCAGAAGTCTTTCAGGAAAACACCAAGAGCATCCTGAAAGGCACTTTTCACGGTTCCTTGATTAAGCAGGTACCGTCGTCCAAGCCGTATGCAAAAGCCAAGAAGGTTGCCTACCAACAGGTCTTCAACAGCGAACGAGTCCTGGAACTCGAAGCCGCCGGATACCGCGCCATTCAGGGTTTGCTGGAGATCCTGACAACAGCAGCACTCGCCAAAAAGCCCACCAGCTTCGACAGTCATGTTTGCAAGTTGACTCGATTGCAAGTCGACGATGAAATGACGACATACCAAAAACTGCTGGCATGCACAGACAAAGTCAGTGGCATGACAGATCGCTACTGTATCGACCTGTTTCGCAAGCTGTCCGGTCATGCGTTAGGATAGAGGATCGTCAGCAAAGAGAAACCAGCATGTCTCAAACGTCAATCACACTTCTAAACAGGCTGCAAACGCAGAACGATCCTACCACGTGGGATCGACTGGTATCGTTGTATCGACCTTTGTTGTTGATGTGGTTGAACAAGTACGACGTGCAGGATTCTGATGCCGAAGATCTGGTTCAGGACGTTCTGATGACAGTGTCGAAAGACCTCGCAACTTTTGACCACAATGGCCGACCGGGAGCGTTTCGTGCCTGGTTGCGTTCGATACTGGTCAATCGCTTGCGAAATTTTTGGCGAGCTCGTGGACGTCGACCACAGGCCAAAGGTGACTCTGATATTGAACGGCGGCTGTCTCAACTCGATGATCCGGCCAGTGAAATGAGTTTGTTGTGGAACAAACAACACGACGTCCACGTGGCTCAACAGCTACTGGCACTGGCAGAACCAAATTTCACCGCGGAAACCTGGACCGCCTTCACTCGAGTCGCCATTGATGGCGAGCGAGCGGACACAGTGGCCGCGGAATTGGGAATTTCTTTGAACGCAGTGTTCATCGCTAAGTCCCGCGTCCTAAGCAGGTTACGTCAGGAAGCCGCAGGAATAGTGGACCCGGATACAGATTTTCCCGCGAAGTCGTGAAAGGAATTCAGGGTAGCGGCACTTTCCTTTTAGACCTCGAGTTCCCGCTAAGAGCGGCGAACGTCGAGCCCCGGGTTTCATTTCACAGGAAAGTTCCACAATGACGAATTCACAGCAGCACCCGAGTGTAGAAGATCTGACGGCGTTCAGCACAGGGCAGCTTCCGTCAGAAGACGCGGCCAGCGTTGAATCACACATCGGGGAATGCACACCCTGCTGTGAAACGCTTATGGGACTGTCGACAGAAGACACCTTCGTCGGACTTCTGAAAGAGACGCGCGATCCGGTGCATACAGCCACGATAGGAGTCTCAAAATGTGCGACTCACGATGATCAAGTTCAGCCGCGGACGGTTTTGGCCAATCATCCTCGGTATCAAATCGAAGGGCTGATCGCCAAAGGCGGGATGGGAGAAGTTTTTAAGGCAAAGCACCGCATGATGGATCGCACGGTGGCTTTGAAAGTAATCAGTCAGGAACTGACTCGCAATCTGGAAGCGGTGGAGCGTTTTCACCGCGAAGTAAAAACGGCCGCTCAATTGTCACATCGAAACATTGTCACGGCTTATGACGCCGAACAGGCCGAAGGATTCCACTTTTTAGTGATGGAACACGTTGATGGCGTCGATCTGGCTGAACTTGTTAAGCAGGACGATCGACTGAGCGTTGGTAAAGCGTGTGACTATGTTCGGCAGGCTGCCAACGGCCTGCAGCATGCTTGTCAGGAAGGCATGGTGCATCGAGACATCAAGCCACACAATCTGATGCTGACATCGGATGGAACCGTCAAAATTCTGGACTTCGGCCTGGCTTCGCTTTCATCCTCAGTTCGATTACCGACCGACGGGGACATGCCGGAGAACGCCAGTTTGACGGCGGCGGGATCGATCATGGGGACGCCGGATTTCATATCGCCCGAACAGGCGGCGAGTGCTCGCGACGCTGACATTCGCAGTGATATCTACAGTCTGGGAGCTACGTTTTACTACCTGTTGTGTGGACAGCCACCATTCGCAGTAGGCAGCGTCGCCGAACGCTTGAAACAACACGGGGAAGGGACACCACCGCCCATCGTCACGTTTCGAAGCGATGTCTCGCCAGGATTGGTAGACGTTGTTAATCGCATGATGGCCAAAGATCCGGCTGAGCGATATCAGACACCGCAGGAAGTAGCCGATGCCGTGGCTCCATTCGTCGATCAATATCGCACAACCGCGCCAGCAGGACCGGCAACACTCTCAAGGTCTGGACGTTCGTGGTGGCCACCATCAAAACTGATCGGTTTGGTATTATCAGCGTTTGCAATGATCGCAGCCGGAGTGATTTATGTGCAGACCAACAACGGTACTCTGGTGATCGAATCGGTCGCGGATGATGTTGAGGTCACGATATCAAAGGCCGTAGCGACCGATGGAACAGACTACGACAAAGTGAAGGTGGTAGACACAGCGACGGGGACAGAAGTCATACGCTTGCCAAGCGGCGACTACAAAGTGTCGTTAGGTGAAAAAGGCAGTGCGTATCAACTTAGCAAAGGGGGCTTCACGTTGAGCCGAGGCAGTGATGTGGTGATTAAGGTCACTCGTCGAGAATCCGGGGCTGGAGATCAGGATATCGCTGAAGACGAACTACAACCGTTGAAGCCGATTCCTGTTCCCCAGACGGCTCAAGCAATAACGATCGTTGAAGGTGGTCAGTTGAGTGCTGATGCCGCGAAGGATCTGGAGGAGACAATTTCAAAGAACGAAGACGACGTAGTATCGCGTTTGAAGCTTCTCGGATACTACGGACAAAACAGCATTCTGAAGCCGGAGTTTCGCCGTAAACATGTCGAACTATTGACGTGGCTGGTCAAAACCTACCCAGAGGCAGCAGCACACTCGCAAGCAAGTGTTCACGCAAGCATTGATCCCGTAGGCTACATCTCTGTGAGGAAGATCTGGCTTCAGACCGTCCGCAATTATCCGGAAAACGTCCTCATCCTTAGTAATGCTGCGAAGTTCTTCCTTCATTCAGACGAACTACTCGCCATTGAATACCTGCAAAAGGCGCAAGGACTGGAGCCGGAGAACGTCGAAGTGGCCGAACAGCTTGGACAGCTCTACCGGCTCGGCTTGATGACTTTGTCCGGTGAGGAACGCAAACAGCAGGCGTCGAAAGCACTGGAACAGTTCCAACGGGCTTTGGATAAGAATCAGGTCGCACAAAAGGAATCCAGTTTGCGGCTTGATGTCGCTCAGGCAGCTATGGCGGCCGGAATGATGGACAAAGCGAAGAGCCAGGCTGATCACCTTTTGAAGAATTTTGTCGGTGACCCCAAAGACTGGAATTCAGGTAATGTCACACATCACGCGAACATTGTACTCGGTCATATAGCATTGCAGTCGGGTCAAGTAGACGAAGCAGTAACACACC
>CAYZYB010000381.1:0-5392 GCA_964481505.1 uncultured Planctomycetaceae bacterium
AACTCTGATTGCTTTACAGGGCAGAAAGTCGAGTCTGCTGACACATGGGGTTGACCTGACTCACTGGCAACCATGTCCCAAACGCGATGCCGTAGACGCTCCTCTTCCACAGAGTATCGAAGGTCCGCTGGCCGTATTCTGGGGAGTGATTGATCAACGTCTCGATTCCGAAATGCTGATTGCGCTTTCGAAACGTATGACGAAGGGCAACATCGTTCTTGTGGGACCACATCAGGATCCGGACGAAAGAATCCTACGCTTGCCAAACGTTCAGGCCGTCGGGCCACAACCGTTTTCGACACTGCCATTGATCGCGCAACATTCCAAAGTGCTGATTATGCCGTACGCCGACCTGCCTGTGACACGTGCGATGCAGCCGCTGAAAATGAAAGAATACATGGCAACCGGTAAACCCGTCGTGGTCAGCAGTCTGCCCGCCGTCGCGGATTGGAATGACTGTCTGGATGTGACTTCCTCCCCCGACGAATTTGCCAACGTCGTCCTGGAACGCCTCAACGGCAAGCTTCCCGACGATCAGGAATTCGCTCGCGTACGACTCAACGAGGAAAGCTGGCGAGCAAAAGCCGTTCAATTGGAAAACAGTTTTGTGCCAGCTTCTCGCAAGCTGTCGGAAGAGAAATAGACATGCCCAACAAATCACAACGTCAACCATTTGTCCTGCATACCCGAGTTGTCACTGGAAACGGCGGCGGTCCGGAGAAAACAATCCTGAACTCCCCTCGGTACCTGCAACCGTTTGGAATCGATTCGGCCTGTCTGTTTATGCGTCCGCCGAACGATCCGGGATTTGCCGCACTGGAACACAAGGCCAACGCCGCTGGCGCTGAGATCATTGGTGTCGATGACACCGGGCCGCTTGACCGAAACGTCGTGAAAGAAGCCATTCGGATCTGCCGCGAACGAAACGTCGATGTCTGGCACGCTCACGACTACAAAAGTAATGCGCTCGGCTGGCTGGTGAAGCGATTTCACAATATGAAGCTGGTCACAACAGCTCACGGCTGGGTGCGATTCACTGCCAAAACGCCACTGTACTACTGGATCGATCGACTCAGTATGAAGCGATACGATCAGGTCGTCTGCGTTTCGCAGGATCTGCACGATCGTTGTTCCGGCCTGGGGATTGCTGATCACAAACTAAGCCTCATCGACAACGCTATCGTCGTGGATGACTACGACACGTCGCCTCCAACAACGGCAGAACGACAGCGGTTTGGCTTTAATGACGATCAGATCGTACTAGGAGCCTGCGGACGACTGTCCGAGGAAAAAGGCTTCGACATCCTGATCCGAGTGGTTTCGCAATTGGTCCGGAACGGCCGCAACGTGGGCCTGGTCATAGCTGGCGAAGGGCATCTCAAAGAAGAGCTTCAGCGGCAGATCAACGAACGCAATTTACAGGACAATGTCCGACTGGCTGGTTTCCTGAAAGATCCGCGCGAACTGTATCGCGCGATCGATTTTTTTGTACTCAGCAGCCTTCGTGAAGGACTACCCAACGTTGTTTTGGAAGCAATGGCATCAAAGCGTACCGTTGTAACAACAAACTGCAACGGCATCCCACGGCTGGTGACCAATGGTGAAAATGGAGTGGTGGTCGATTGCGACAACGAAGACCAGCTATACCGCGGAATTCGCAACTGCATCGAAGCTCCGGAACGTGCAGCAGAGTTCGCGCAGGCAGGGCGTAATACAGTTGAGAAGGAATTCAACTTCGAAACTCGGATGAGCAAAATGGTCGCCGTTTATCGAAGTCTGGGATCTTCTCTGGCATTGCGAATCGAAGCCAAACCACAACCTCCACAACACAATCAGGAATTCGCCAGGGCTTAGTACGGTTAGATGCAAACTTCTTCAACGATAAACTTCGAACACATCAAAAAAGGCGCCTCCGCCGTGTCAACTGCTCAAATCCCCTCCACTGCGTCTGTCACGATTCGCACAAGTCAATCTGCACCGGAAGGCTGGAACGAATACCTTCAACGGTGGGGCTACGACGGATTCCATCTGCGGTCTGAATGGGCCAACGTGTTTTCGTCGGCACTGAAGCATCGTCCGTATTTTTTGACCGCAAGCAGCGATGGAAAAATTGTTGGCGTGCTTCCACTGATGTTTGTGTCCGGCCCCATCTTTGGAAAGTTCCTTGCCAGCCAGCCGTATCTGAATACAGGTGGCGTTCTGGCTGACACACAGCAAATATCCGAAGAACTCATTGGCCAGGCGATTGAACTGGCTGACACACTGGACGTCAAACACCTGGAACTCCGCCATGAACGCGAAGTTCAGCACTCGGGTCTAAACGCGACCGCGACAGAAAAAGTTCACATGCGCGCTGAGTTGCCGGACACTGCAGACGAGTTTTGGGATAGCCTGAAAAGCAAAGTTCGCAGCCAAATTCGGAAACCACGCAACAACGAATCGCTAACGGCGGAATTTGGTGGGCACGACAAGCTGGACGAATTCTATGCGATATTTTGCCGCAACATGAGAGATCTCGGAACGCCGCCATTTCCCAAATCACTCTTCGGCACGATGCTCGATCAGTTTGGAGACGACGCCGAAATCTGCACTGTGCTCTTCGAAGGCGCTCCAGTCGCGTCCGGTTTTCTATTGCATGGGCCCGGCACAACTCTGATCCCCAGCGCCAGCGCTTTGAGAGAATACAACAAGACCAGCTGCAACATGTTGATGTATTGGCATGTCATTGAGCGAGCCATCGAACGCGGTCAGAAGTTCTTCGACTTCGGTCGGAGTTCGGTCGATGCCGGTACCCACAAATTCAAGAAGCAATGGGGGTCGAAAGAATATCCCGCGGTTTGGCAGTACTACAGTCGCAAAGGCGATGTCGGGGACGCTCGCCCAAACAGCGGCAAGTACGACAAAATGATCGCCACCTGGCAAAAGCTTCCAGTCTGGCTGACCAAAATCATCGGCCCAACCATTGTGCGGGGAATTCCATAGGTCAAAACAGCCTGAGTTCTCAGGGAACGGATTCCATCATCCCGGAGAAACGATTGTCGGCATTCGCGACTACAAATTCGTGAAAGGCTGACTATGATCTGTGGGGTTTCCCGTCACTCACTCACAGCTTCGGTCATAGAACTCATGGATTCCTCACAAATTCTGCCTCTCATTTCTCGCTGGGCTCACGTCGGCACCGCAATTCTGCTCATTGGTGGAACGGCCTTCTTCCGCCTTGCTGTCATCCCCGCACTTCAGGGTGACAACGCGGAACTGCTCGGACGAATTCGCCAGAATTGGAAGAAGTTTGTCCACTTCGGAGTTCTGGTTTTCCTCGCGAGCGGTATCTACAACTTCCTGCAGGCAATCCCACAGCACAAAGGCGACGGCCTGTACCATGCTCTCGTCGGAGTGAAAATGCTGCTGGCGATGTTTGTGTTCTTCCTGGCGTCTGTGTTGGTGGGCAGCAAACCGAGCAGCCAGAAGTTCCGCGACAACGCAAAGAAGTGGACGGGCGTGATGTTGATGGTTGCGACCGTCATCGTGGGTATTTCCGGCTTCCTTAAAATTCGCGGAATCCCGGACGGTCTGCCGGCTGCTTCCGCTTCTGAGTCGATCGAATAGTCATGCCTGTTCAGGATAGCCTGCCAGATGACGTGCGTGGAGCTCTGACCGATTACCGAACCGTCACCACGCTTCCTCTGCAATGGGGTGATATGGATGCGTTTGGTCACGTGAATAATGTGGTCTACATTCAGTGGTTTGAATCCGCACGAATTGATCTACTGTCCGATGTGGGATCGGCGATCTCAATGAATGCCGGCGGAATCGCTCCGATCCTCGCCTCCATCAAGTGCGATTACAAGAAGCAACTGCACTATCCGGATACTGTCCACATTGGCTCGCGAGTCACCAGAATTGGGCGTAGCAGTGTCGACATAGAACATGCCGTCTTCAGCCAGCAGCTGCGACAGATTGCAGCGGGAGGAACTTCCGTGATTGTGGCGTTTGATTATGCAAAAAATCGTCCGGTAAGAGTGCCAGACGCGCTGCAAAAGGAATTGGAAGCGTGAATTATTCCTTCACTGAGGTGAAGTCGACGGTGACCATTCCGTCGTTGTCAGCCAGCTGATTCCATTTATCACGACACCTCAGCATCAATCGGCCGTCGGCTGCGGCTGTAAAAGTGCCGTCACTCCCGAGATCGAATTCGTCGCCTATTTTGTGTGCGTCGTAGATCGTTGCTGTCAGCCGTCCAGCGCCGTTGCTTTCTCCGTCTGCGGAGACTTCTTCCGCATCATCTGACACTTGCCATTCACCTTCTGAAACGAAGCGATAGGATTGCCCCGCGATGACCTTCAATCCGCTGGGTTGCCAGCCTTTGTCGGCTTTGATTTTCGCGACGACAGGACGTGTTCCTTTTTGTTCGCGGAATCGAGCTTTCCAATTCCATGTGCAGCGGTACACGTCATAGCCAGCTTCGAGGTGGTCAAGAAACTGCTGAAACTCAAAATCGAGTTCTTCCATGGTCGATTCGAATGCTCGACCAAACGAAACTGGCTTTCCCGTCAGCAACCCGACCCCGATTGTTCGAAAGCGATCACGGTAATTGCCGTTGTTCACCAGAAAATGGCACAGTGCCCAGCGCCATGCATAGTTTTGCCAACCGTCTCCCGTTCGCTGATTGTTGTCCGTGATTTCTTCCAGCGTTTTGCGTCGAGATCGCTTCAGGAACCGCAGGACGTAATCCGGAGCAGCCACGCCGGATTCTCCTTCGATCCAATAGTTGCCCATTTCTGCCATCCCTTCGGCGTACCAGGTCGGGCCGGTCGTTCCAAACGTTTGATAGCAATACGCATGCACGGCTTCATGCTGCGGCGTGCCGAATTTATTGGATGCGTAGACAATCGCATTCATGTTCAGCTGGTTGCCGCGTCTGGTTCCGCGAGCAACCGTGAGACCTCCACCGCGCACAGCGTCGGAAGCGTCTCGCGGCAACGTGCCCGGTGGCCAGAACTTAACGTCGTCCACCACGTAACACTCGACCATCTTCCGGCTGGGCGCCCCCCAGTATCGTGAAATGATCTGCAGCATCGTCTCCATCTTCTGCAGCAGTTCCTGAGCGTCCTCAGCGGCAAGATCTGTGTGAATCAAAAAGTTGCGAGAACGGTAATCATCGGGAGCACGAGGTTTGTCTCGCTTTGCAGCATCCTGACCAGACGCCGAATGGACGATTCCAGAAAAAGCCACACACACCGCCAACAATCGAAAGAGAATCGTTTGGTTGGGCATAAGTGAAGCTTTCTGTTGTTGGGCGATGGTATCCTCGACATTCAAAACTGGTCGGCAATTTTCTGTAACAGCGGCATGAACTTCGCGAACGCTCGAGCCCGATGGCTGAGTTTACGTT
>CAYZYB010000382.1:0-5382 GCA_964481505.1 uncultured Planctomycetaceae bacterium
GTTCCCGTACTGCTCCCTACGTCGACGCTACGTAGGGAGCAGTACGGGAACAGTTAGCGGACTGGTCAAAGCCGGCGCACATGTCGACGTGATGATGACAGTGGATGGACGTGGCAACGACGACAGGCGATCGAACGACGCTATGGTACTTCAGTTGTTCGACGGCGTACACGTGTTCGCTGTCAATCGCAGCTCCAACGGTTCAGCTCGAGACAACGGCAACGAAGTCGTCCTGGAACTGACTCCGCAACAACAAAAGATCATGATCCTGGCGAAAGAAAAAGGTCGCATCAACCTTAGCTACAACCCGCAGGGCCCTGGCAACGGTGGACTTAGCATCCACACCTCACGAAACGATCGTGTTCTCCTGAGCGAAATACTTGGCCTTGAAGAACCACCGCCACCGGAACCGAAACCGTTTGTCACAGAACAATACCGCAATGGCAGCCACGTCAACACATACTATGACGAAGACGGTTTTCCCGTTAATTATCGCGATCCTGATGCGACGACACCGGGCAACAACAACAATCGCGGCGGCGTTCCACTGCAACGGAACGGTGGATCAGGCTGGTATTCAACAGACAGCACCAACCCGACCGTCGATCAGAAGTCTCCACGCGTCGCGTCCGGTCAGTAGCAATGCGGCGACAACAGCAACATCCCCAGCCGCTTAGTAAGCATCGTCGCAGCGGCTCAATTTCTGCGTGGTCAGTGTTCGCGATGATCGCCTGCCTGTGTTGCGTGGCCATGGTCGTCAATCGAGGCGTACTCAGTAATCTGCGTTCAGAAACGGACCAGTCCGCTCGCGCATCCGCTCTAGCTGCCGCACGAAACCTCCTGAATGACGACTTCCTGCGAACCAACATTCAGGCGTTCGAAACCGAATCTGCTCAGCTAAGAGCAAAACAAGCTGCCGTCGATATCAGTCGCTTATACAACGTTCGCAGAAACACGCCATTGCTGAATGAAGATCAAATTCGGTTCAGCTCCGCTGTGGTAGATCCCAACACCGGCCGGACTCAGTTCCTGCAAAACACGACACGTCCTGATCGCGTTCATGTCACAGTCGCAAACAACCCGGGCGATGCTTCCGGAAGGTTGTTCCTGAGCGGCATCACGGGGGTCAAACATGGCCAGCTGCTTTCACAGGCAACAGCCATTCTTCAAAACAGGCTGCTCGGGTTTCGTTCACTGAAAGAATCGTCCATTCCGCTGATCCCATTGGCACTACCGGAAGATGAAACCGGAAAACAGTCCGACTGCTGGACACATGAAATCGAACTCCAGCGAGGCATGGATCAATGGGCCTGGAATTCGACGGAGATGCGTGCCGAAGAAATCGCTGACCGACTGCCAGAAATCACAATCTCCCTGCACGCCGAAGAACATGATCTCCGACCGAAGCAGGGCACTGTTGTCTCTTTCCGAAAGGAAGACAACTCCGTCACTTCAGCCATCAAGATGTTTTCCAGCGGCCTGACCACTGCGACTTTTCCCCATACCCGGAAGCCTCTGCTTTCGTTTCCGACCACCGTGGCAACAGTCAAACTCACTGCTGCAGACATTGACAGCATTGCGCAGGCTCTCAACCTGATTCTTGGCAAACCGAGAATCTTCCCATTGGCGCCGGTTACAAGGGGTACAAAAGACGCCTCTTCAATACACCCCGAACTGACTCGAGTCATCGCGGCGCGCATTTTGAGACTGCGGCAATACGAACAGAGTCTCGACATCACTCTTCAACCGTGTGTCCTCAGCACCCCAACTGCCGTCACAACTTCGGACACCACCAAAACGCCGCAGAATCGCTACATCTGGAAGATCAGCGCGAAGTAATACGAACTTTCCCCGACGAATACGATTATGCGATCGGCAATCACTGTGCGGTTTTTCCAAACTAAGCATCTGACACTGTCTGCAGCGGACACAACACGGAAACTGCTGCACCAGCACTCAGGATTTCGATAACAGAAGTGCGTCGTTACACATCCGCTAGGACTCCACACCCGTGGCGGCAAAATCGAAATGAACAACGAAGCTTCCCTATGGTTACGGCATCCGGCACCACAATAAATTCGGCTCGCGAATTTCAGCGATTAAAAAATCAGCTGCATCGGCAAATGGTCGACGCAATCGATTTTTCACGCGCGGAATCGATGACCGAAGACGAACTGCGAGACCAGCTTCGCAGTCTGGCAGAATACCTGGCGTCTCGACAGGATCTCAACTTCGACGAAGCGCAGCGCGATTCCATGGTCACTGAGATCATGGATGAGATTTACGGTTTTGGCCCGTTACAACCGCTGATGCTCGACCCCGATGTGACGGACGTGCTTGTCAACGGCCCGGATCGTGTGTTGGTGGAACGTTTTGGCAAGCTGGAATCAACAGATATCCGGTTCGCTGACGACCAGCACTTAATGACGTTCATCCAGCGAGTTGTGGGCCGTGCCGGACGAAGAATTGACGAATCAAATCCTATCGTGGACGCACGACTCCCTGACGGTTCACGATTTAACGCCGTCGTCCCGCCACTCGCACTTTGCGGACCGACGATTTCCATCCGACGTTTTGGCAATCGCAGACTGACAATGGAAGACGTCGTTCATTTCGGCACACTTGCTCCTGCAATGGCGTCCTTCCTTATTCTGGCAGTGCAGGGGCGATTGAACATCATCGTCAGCGGAGGAACGGGAGCTGGAAAGACGACGCTGCTAAACTGCATCAGTCACTACATCCCGGATGATCAACGTGTCGTCACGATCGAAGAAACAGCAGAGCTCAAGCTGCAGCAGCCCGACGTCATTCCGTTGGAGACTCGACTGCCCAACATGGAAGGCCGAGGCGCCATCACACAGCGAGACCTGTTGCGCAATTCTCTTCGTATGCGACCTGACAGAATTGTTGTTGGTGAATCCCGTGGTGCAGAAGTGCTGGAAATGTTGCAGGCGATGAACACGGGCCACGATGGTTCCATGAGCACCGTGCACGCAAACAATACGCTGGAAACGCTTCACCGACTGGAACTCATGGTGGCATTATCCGGCGCCGATCTGCCACCACGAATCGCTCGACAGTACATCACAAACGCGGTCGACATCATTGTCCATACATCAAGAATGCACAGCGGACAACGACGGATCACTCGCATTTCAGAAGTCGTCGCATTGGATAATGGCGAATATCAGGTAGAAGACGTTTTCGTCTACCGGCCGTCGACAATGACCACAGACAACGAAGCTTCGGAAGCATTCCTTGCAACCGGCTATGTCCCGAACGCGATCCAGCGAATGAAGGATTCGGGAATGGACGTGAGCACCTACGATCGGCTGTTCGTCGAACGCCAACTGGTGATGGCAAACACAAATGTCGGCGAGGACTAACCCCATGGCAACTCAGGCCAGCCCGTTTCGGATCGTCCCACAGCCCGGCTTCAGCCGCATCCTGAAGGAAGATGTTCGCTTTGCGCCAGAGAACACGGGTAGCACTGCCGATCGAGTAAACGGGTGGTTCGATACACTGATGCAGCAAAGTGGCGTCGAAAACACGCCCAGCTTGTGGCTGGTGCTGTGCGCTTTGGTCGGACTTGGCTTTGCGGGTGCTGCATGGCTGATTACCGAAAGTCTATTGACGACAGCAGCGTTGTTGGCCCTGGGAGCACTCGCCCCGATTATCTTTGCGATGGTCGCGCGATCGCGACGGCAGCAAAAGATTCTGGAACAACTGCCGGGAGTCAGTGAAGAACTCGCGCGAGCCGCTCAGAGTGGACGAAACCTCGTCAGCTCACTGCAGGTCGTCGCCGCAGACACACCAGCACCACTGGGAGAAGAACTGCGACTTGCTGTTCGCCGATGTGACATGGGCATCGATCCCGGCACGGCCGTTCGAGATCTCCCGGAACGAACGGGAGTCAATGCACTGGCAATGTTCACCTCCGCGATCGGTGTTCATCAGGAAACCGGCGGTAATCTGGTGCAACTATTGGAACGATTGGCAACGGCAACGCGGGATCGGCTGCACTACGCCAGTCGCTTGCGGGCCGCCACAATCGCCAGCCGCGCCGGGGCAATTATGATGCTGGTGATTCCACCGCTGGTCGTGTTGTTCTATCTGTTTCGAGATCCCACCTATCTCGATCGCTTGCTGTCATCTTTCCCTGGCCGTATGTCGCTGGGAATCGCCATCGCTTTGCAGCTGATTGGTGCCTTTTTCGTCTTTCGAATTCTGAAACGCAGCTCACGGTTTTGATTCGGTCCCAATAGTCTTCTTCATTCTGTACCGTCTGACACACAAAACTCACTGAAACGTGCTTCGCCGGAGTCATCCATGTTCACCACCACCGCAATTACAGTGATCGTCGTTGCGGGCGCGTACAGCATGTTTCATACGTATCAGGCCGTCCGCACGATTAAGCGGGAAAATCGCAAACGTCTACGCGGTGCAGCTATCTTCGCCAGCGATTCCGAACACACTGAAAACAAAACGGACGCAGAAGACACGGTCACAGCAACGCCTCTCCCGATCGACGAATCGGTTGCTACTGACGATTCTATAACGGCGCCTGCAATGCTAGTGCCCGCGGAGCCGATCGAGTCAGCTGAAACACCAACATCGACGGAATCGACCATCCCCGAAGAACCAGGAAAAGAACAAGCCCCGGAGGCACAAGGCACGGAAGCATTGATTCCGCAGTCTTTGTTTCAAAGCTTCCAGGGGATCCTGAACGACGATTCTCCAAATCGGCTCGCACCACCAGCCCCGGAAGAATTGCCCGTTCCGGACGAAGACATGACATTCGGCGCGGCAACGCCCATGCTGGCTCAGATGTTGCCGGAATCAGAGTCACGCCGGGAAACGCAGCGACAGAATCTGGTCGCGGCTGGATACCATTCTCGTGCCGCATGGTGGAACCTGAATTCCATCCGCTTCGTATTGGCTTTCGCGGCGCTGATAGCTGCCGGCTTCTGGCTTCTGCTGGCTTCGCCGCAAACCGAACTCTGGGCGCTGGGCACCGTCGTCGCAGCTCCGCTCCTGATGTGGGGAATTCCGCCACTTCTGGTCAGCTCCAAAGCCGCCGAAAGAAAAATCGACATCGAACGTGGCCTGCCCGACGTCCTGGACATGCTCAGTATGAACGTCAGTCAGGGACTCACAGTTCCCGCGTCGCTGAACCGTATTGCTGGCGAAATCACGAACGTGCATCCGGATTTGTCGCGAGAACTTTCGATCGTTAACCAGCAGGCCCACGTCGGCACACTCAATCAGGGCCTCCGCAACTTTGCGCACCGAATCGATTCTCCGGAAGTCAGCAGCTTTACATCATTACTAACACAGTCGGAAACAACGGGCACGAGTATCAGCCGAGCGTTGTCTGAGTAC
>CAYZYB010000383.1:0-5362 GCA_964481505.1 uncultured Planctomycetaceae bacterium
GTTCACACCGCGTTGACGTCCCGAGGCAGTCGATGGCGCTTCACGAGGAGGAAGTGGCCACGGGCTCCAGAACTCGAGGGAATTCTCATCGGGACTTTCGAGTCCGGGCAGCCCTACCGGGATGGTGGGAGTTGTATCAGGCGGCGTCCCGGGATCCGGGTTTGGCGCTGGCAACGGTGTCGGATCCCAGACAATCGGGACGGATGGAGTGCCGGGAAAACCTGGAAGACCAGGACGGCCAACGTTGTACCAGGGAGGCGTCCCAGGGTTCGGAAGGTATGCGACAGGCGGAAATCCACGAGGCGGAAAACTCGGCCTGCCGCCAAAGCCAGGATTGAATCCAGGATTATAGCTACCCGGATAGCCCGAATAGTAACCGGGAAACGCGCCGGCTCCTCCCGTCATCCCGCAGCCTGTCACGAGAGCGACGGCGCAACAGAGCCCCAGTGCAAGCAGAGATGGTGCAGAATAGATTTTCATGATGTGTGAGACGCAGCGGAGATTGAGAGGAGCTGCAATCCGATTCTGAACCTAACATTCGGAGCGTACGCCAGAATGCTTCGGGATTGATCAAGGCCGGATCACAGGGAGAGGAATTTGAGAGGAGAGCTTGAGAGAGGAGTTTGCTGATCGCAGGCCACACCAGAGAGATTCGTGGCCCCTGGCGATAGCTGCCGTTTGTGAGAGAGGACCGGCAATCTAAACTGAATTGGTCCATCGTGAAAAGGTCAATCTTGCGGGTTCACTCAACGCAAACCCGCACTTTTCTGCCGACCGGGACTTCAATCCGTTCCTTTTTTCCTGCGATCGGTCGTTCTGGGCTTCCGTTTTCCCTGTGGAAGCGTTGAGCCGTGATCTGCCGCGCCGTCTTCTGTGACACGCTGCGAGCGGTGGAGTGATCTTTACCGAATTGGCCGTTTGCGATAGCGTCTGACGCTGAACCATGTTACGTCAGGACAGATTTCATGAACGATCGTTCCCGCAGAATCGTCGAATATTTCAGGCAACAAACGTCAGGGATTTTGGCCGCGTGTGTAGCCTTTGTCTGCTGCTGCTTGTGCCTCTGTGAGCCGCTTTTCGCAGACCAGTACCGACTTCGGGCGACCTGCCATCGGGAGAAGCGGTTGTCGGCAGAACTCAGTCTCGTCCGTCGGGCGAAGTCGCAATACAAGGGCATCTGCCGAGATGGAAAGGCCGTTTATGAAGTGAGTGATCGACAGGTCCCAACCGTGCAGACGATGGCCAGCCAGGTCGACACAGACATTCCACCTGTTGCAGAACGTTCGACTCGACTGCTCATCAGCTACTCAGATCTGAAACCCCGTCCCACAAATGCGACCCTTCAGGCGGCTGGACTGAAGCTGATTGAGGATTATCGGAACGGCTCGTTTCTGATTGTGGAACCCGATGCCGGCACTGTGACGGCAAACACAGTCGAAGTTCTGATGGCCGACGATGCCGTCACCTTTGCGTCTCCTGACTACCTCATGACCATTTCGCAATTTGGCGAAGAACCTCCGCTCAGCACCAACGGTCATCCAAACGACCCGATGCTTGATCAACTGTGGGGCATGAAGAATATCGGTGCGGACAGAGTCTGGCCTGTCAGACATAGCGCTTCGAACGTCGTCGTGGGCGTGATCGACACCGGAGTTGATTACCGACATCCGGATCTGGAACACAACATGTGGACTCGAAATGGAAAGCATGGCTACGATTTTTATGACGAGGACGATGATCCCATGGACGAACAGGATCACGGCACTCACTGCGCGGGCACCATCGCCGGCGCCGGGAACAATGGCATTGGTGTCACCGGCGTAAGCTGGAATGCCAAAATCATGGCGCTGCGTTTTATGGGACCAGACGGCTCCGGCGCTACTTCCGATGCAGTGCGATGCATCGACTGGGGCGTCGCCAACGGTGCGCACATTCTGTCGAACAGTTGGGGCGGTCCGACGTCCTCGCCGCAACTGGCGGAAGCTGTTGCAAGAGCGGAACGGAAGGGCGTATTGTTTATTGCTGCTGCTGGAAACACGGGCGGCACGGGGAACAACAATGACCGCCAGCCGAGCTACCCTTCGTCGCTGCGGCAGGCCAATATCATTTCTGTCGGTGCGATTGATGAGAACGACAAGCGAGGTTCGTTTAGCCACTACGGCAAACAGTCTGTGGACATAGGAGCGCCCGGCGTCGACGTTCTGAGTACTGCTGTGAACAATCAGTATAAGTCATTCAGCGGAACGTCGATGGCGACGCCCCACGTTGCCGGAGCAGCCGCTCTGATTTGGGCCCACACGTTTTCATCACCCTCACAGAACGTAGCTCAGATGCTAAAAGTGCGGGACATGATTTATGACAACGCCCGCCCAATCCCTGAACTCGAAAATTTCTGGGGCCACCAGGCTCCGGCCAAAGTCCGTGGCGGCGTTCTTGATTTAAGCTTTATGGTGAATTCACCGCCTGACGTCACGCCACCAACACCGCTTCCACCTGTTGCCGAACTTCCACCGCGACGTAGATTCGTCGAGAATCGAATGATCGTCGATCCGGCGCGATTGCAGTAGAACGGACGAGAACGAAAATGCCACTGTCTGATCCGGGCTGAGTGACATTGAGGTAATTCACCGACTCCAGTCAGGTTGTCTTGCTCGAGCGGCGGTGGCAATGCCCTAATTGAATTGAGTTATCCATGTGCAAGCATCTGATTCCAATCGGCTTTGTTTTCTTAGTGACCTGTCGCTTTCATTCGATCGTCACGGCGGACGAAGCGTTTTTTGATGAAAGCAAAACCACACCATCGGTGTCGGTGCTGTGTCAGGGACGTCTGCGGCACGGAGTTATGGCGATTGGCGGTGAAACAACCGGCACCACAATAACTTTCCATCGTGTGACATGGGAACTCAAATTGCCCGACAAAGCCAGTGGGGACTTTGCCGAGCGGAATCACAAGAAGCCTGTGGTGGTGACCGGCACGCTTCGAAAGGTGGCGGCTACCGAAAGTAGAGTCCGCTGGATTGTCGACGTCACTCGAATTACAGAACTCGACCCACGAGACACCCCCAAAGACAGCGCGAGAATCACCATTCAAGGCACTCTGCGAGCCGCTCTGTCACAAACCGGTGACACGCCTGAGTTGTCGGTCAACACAGCCAACCAAAAGTGGAAGCTGGACATCGCCGCGAATCCGGTCGTTAAGAGTGTTGCCGAATCACTGATTGGGCAGACCGTTCTTATCACCGGAACTCTGCCACCGCGTGAGAAGAACTCGTCCCCGAACGAAAAACGTCGCACGCCCATAGCGGATACAGTTCGTGTGAACACCATCAAAGCAGCGCCTCGCACCACAATCGCTCCACGTGTTTTTGAGTAACCAGATCGGAGTGGTTTAAAGAATCCCTTTGGTTTTCTGCCTGCCGGAAATACTGAAAACTCGTCAATTCGTCATGCGCTCAGTGTCGCAACGCGTTGTGAATTCGTTGAGCTTTTCGTAGGCGGCTGCCAGAATCTTCGCAGCGACAGCGTTGCGAACCCTTCTGCCGGGGTGTAGTCGCAGAAAGTTGCGAGATTGGAGAGGGTGGCCAGAGTCGGAGCGAGACGCAAGCAGCCCCCCGGGGTTTCCTTCGCAAGCTCAGTCCAACCCCGGCCACCCATTTCAAATACAACAATTTGCAACCACACCCTTCTGCCGCTCCTCTCCCATCGCCGCTTGCAATAGACTGAGGCGACGGCGACACTCTCGCGACTTCCGTCCACAAATTTGAAACACTTCCATTCAACGTCCGTCATTCTATGTCCACTTCATCACCTGTTTCTGAATCCGCTCGGTTCACGGATCAGCCGTTCCATGTGATGACAAAGCCGATCGGGCCAATCTGCAATCTGGACTGCACGTATTGTTACTACCTGCACAAAGAAGACCTGTACCCCAAAGGCAACAAATGGAAAATGGAAGACAGTTGCCTCGAAGCGTACATTCGGCAGTACATTGAATCGCAGCCGAAAGGCACTCCGGAAGTGACGTTTGCATGGCAGGGCGGTGAACCCACTTTGTTGGGCCTGGAATTCTTCGAGCGGTGCGTTGAGATTCAGAATAAGCACGTTCGCAAAGGAATGACGATCACCAACACGCTGCAAACCAACGGCGTGTTGCTGGACGAAGACTGGTGCCGTTTCTTCCTGAAAAACAAATTCCTGATCGGCCTTTCAATCGACGGCCCGGCAGAATTTCATGATGCGTACCGAGTTGACCACAAGGGCAAGGGCAGCCACGCCAGCGTTATCGCCGCGATGCGTCGATTAAAAAAGTTTGGTGTCGATTTCAACGCTCTTGTTGTGGTCAACCGCAACAACGGGAGCCACGGAGCCCGAATTTACCGCTACCTCCGAGACACCGGATGCCAGTACGTACAGTTCATCCCCATTGTCGAACGCAGCGGAATGGGACGACATGCAGAAGGCGAAGTGAAGACGAGTTCTTCCACGTCGTTTGCTGATGCCGCCGAAGCCGTTAGTTCGCGCAGCGTGCTGCCGGAACAGTTTGGCAGGTTTTTGTGCGATGTTTACGACGAATGGATTCTGCAGGACGTTGGTCGCGTCTTTGTGCAGATTTTCGATCAGGCCTTAAGTGCCTGGGTTGGTGTGGAACCATCATTGTGCGTGTTCCGGAAGACCTGCGGGCGAGCTCTGGCGATGGAACACAATGGCGACGTCTACAGTTGCGATCACTTCGTCGAACCCGAACATTTGTTGGGCAATCTCAACGTCGTGCCGCTCGAAGAACTGGTGAATTCCGGCCGCCAGCAGGCCTTCGGCGACGCCAAACTGGACACTCTTCCGCAGTACTGCCTGGACTGCGAAGTCCGGCACGCCTGCAATGGCGAATGTCCCAAGAATCGATTCCTGCAAACTCCGGATGGCGACGAAGGACTGAACTATTTGTGTGCCGGGTATCGGATGTTCTTCAATCACATCGACGACGACATGAAACAAATGGCCGCGCTGGTGAAAAGCAAACGCCCGGCCGCTTTGATCATGCAGCAAAAGGGCGGGACAACTGCTTCCGCCGGTGCAGACAATGTCTCACGCAACACTCCCTGTCCGTGTGGTTCAGGACGCAAACACAAACACTGTTGCCTGAAACGCGGTCGTTAAGGTACGCGATCTTCCCCTTCAGACTTCGGAGCACCTGGCGGCCCGAGACGAAACTTCGCAAAGCTCCGTAGATGCCACAAGCAGTCCAAATCCAAAGCGCAACTGATGGTGAGAATGAGCACGCGTAGTAGCCGCCGGAATCCAATAGAGAAAGGTACGTTCACGAGCCGCGGTACGTTCGATTACAGCCAGTAACGCGGTGTGCGGT
>CAYZYB010000384.1:0-5354 GCA_964481505.1 uncultured Planctomycetaceae bacterium
CGCTGGAACTGCGAACTCTGGGCGACTGGGTTGTACGAACGCGACTGCTTCGAATTCAGGGAATTGCCGAAGTTATGAATATCGGCGGCGGTCGAATGCAGTATCAGGTTCTCGTGGATCCTCAGGCGCTACAGAAATTCGACGTTTCTCTGCACGAAGTCGAAACCGCTCTGAAAGAAGGCAACCTTAACGTTTCCGGGGGTTATGTTCATCGAGGCGCTGAAGAACTGGTCGTCCGGGGCATCGGTCGCGTCAAAACGGTCGCAGACATCGAATCCATCGTGATCGATCATCGTAGTCAGCGTTCTGTCTTGGTCAGAGATGTCGCGACCGTGGCCAAACGAGCTCAGGTGAAACGCGGCGATGCGGCCGTCAACGGCAACGAAGCAGTCGTGTTGACAATTCAAAAGCAGCCGGGCACGGACACACGCAAAATCACCGATGAAATCAAACAGGCGATCGACGAACTTCGCAGCTCCATGCCGTCAGATGTCAGAATTGCGGCGACGTATGAACAACGCGAATTCATTGATTACAGCGTGAACAACGTGATCGAAGCCGTGCGTGATGGAGCGATCCTTGTGGTGGTCGTGCTGTTTCTGTTTCTGTTCAACATTCGTACGACAGTTATAACGCTTACCGCCATCCCGCTTTCGATCCTGACAACGGCACTGATTTTTCACTGGCTGGGGCTGTCGATCAACGTCATGACACTCGGCGGTATCGCGGTGGCTTTAGGCGAACTGGTTGACGATGCGATCGTTGACATCGAAAACATCTTTCGCCGATTGAAAGAGAACCGGCAATCGGAAAATCCACGACCGGTGTTCAATGTTATCTACGACGCCAGCAGCGAAGTGCGCGGCGCGATTTTGATGAGCACCGTGATGGTCGTGCTGGTGTTTGCTCCGTTGTTTGCATTGACGGGCATGGAAGGCCGGTTGTTCACTCCGCTGGGCATTGCCTATGTGGTCTCAATCACAGCGTCGACGATGGTTTCGCTGACGGTCACGCCGGTTCTGAGCTACTACCTTCTGCCGCATGGGGCTGGCACGAAACGTGGCGACGGTTTTGTGCTGCGAGCGATCAAATCAACCGTGCGTCCGTTGCTGAGATTCAGTCTGTATCGCCCGGGAATCACGCTGGTCAGTCTGTTGTCTGTGGTTGCCGTTCTGATCGCGACAGCCACGGTCTGGAAAATGGGGAAGGACTTTCTGCCAGCGTTTGACGAAGGCGCGGCGCAGGTCAATCTGTTTCTGGATCCAGGCACATCGCTCGAAACTTCCAACAAAGTCCGAAGACTCGCAGACAAAAAGTTCGCAGCACTGCTGAAGACCGAAGAAAATCCACGCGGTCCCTTACTGTGGTACACCTGCCGAACCGGCCGCGCTGAAAACGACGAACACGTGATGGGGGTCAACACCAGCGAATACGTGATGTCACTGAATCCCAACAGCGGCCTGTCGCGTGAAGAAGTCATCGAACAACTGGACGCCGCCGTTGAAGATCTGGCTGGCGTGTCGACAGAAGTCGAACAACCGATCGCGCACCTGATCAGCCATATGCTGTCCGGCGTGACGGCTCAGATTGCCGTCAAGATCTTTGGCGAAGACCTCCACGAACTCGAAAAAGTGGCCAACATCATTCGGGATACCGTCGACGAAAACGTTGCAGGCCTTGCGACACCGGTCGTCGAACAGTTGACGTATATTCCGCAAATCCGTATCGAATTGAAACGGCAGCAGCTGGCAACATACGGAGTCAGCGCGGCCTACATTCACGAAATGATCGAAACGGCACTCAACGGTCGCGTGGTTTCTTCTGTTTTAAACGGACAACGCACATTCGACCTGCTGGTACGCTTCAACGACGAATCTCGCAACAACTTCTATTCGTTGGAACGTACGCCGATTGAACTTCCCGATGGAGCTCGCGTGCCGCTTTCGGAACTGGCCGAAATCAAAGAAGCGATGGGCCCGAACGTGGTCAAGCGCGAAGACACGCGCCGCCGTATTGTGGTGCGCATCAACACGCGCGGTCGCGACCTGCGATCGGCTGTTGACGACATCCGAGCCACCATTGAGTCGAAAGTCGATCTTCCGGAAGGTTACTCTGTTATCTACAGCGGCCAATTTGAAGCCCAGGAATCTGCCACAGAACGGCTGCTGATTTACAGCGCCCTTGCGATTGTCGGCGTCTTCGTCGTTTTGTATTCCACGTTTTCATCCACGAATCTCGTTCTGCAGATTCTGGCCGCATTGCCGATTGCGTTTGTTGGTGGCGTCGTGGCTTTGGTTATCACGGGACAGACACTGTCTGTTGCCAGTATGGTTGGTTTTATTTCGCTGGGCGGCATCGCGGCTCGAAACGGAATTCTGCTGGTCGAAACCTATCTTGCCGGTGTTAAAGAACATGGGCGGAGTCACGAAGTGATCATCCAGGGAAGCCTGGATCGCGTGGCACCTGTGCTCATGACGGCCATGACGACGGGAATCGGCTTGATCCCGCTGGTCATTGGCGGCCATCTTCCGGGAAAGGAAATCCTGTTCCCGGTCGCGACGGTGATTCTTGGTGGACTCACCACGTCAACGCTGGCGGAATTCCTGCTGCGTCCCGGTTTGTTCTGGTATTTGACGAAGGCGGAAGACTAAGCAACCCTGTTGCCTGCCGCTCCGGGAACCAAACACGGCCGCACTTTTGATGAACAAAAGGCGACCGCTACAACTTCCCAGCCACTATGCTGCGTCGGGCTGCTCTGTTTCCGTGGCTTCAGGTTCCGTGGCTTCAGGTTCCGTCGACACGTCTCCCATTCGCATCAGACGATCGAATTCGTCGTCGTCGAATTGAGGAGCGGCGGTGGCCATGACACCAAAGCCGCCACCGAGAAACATAAGCCCCACCACCATGCAAATGGCTACGGCTGGAAGAGAAAAGTTCCCACTGGCTCCAGCACTTTGCAGAGCTCCGACGGCAACGATCAGCATCAATCCGATGCCCGTGGCTGCAATCACCAGTCCCATAAAGAACCGCCCCTTTTGCATCGGCCGAGCGTTACCTGGTGTCGACGTCACGACTGCGTTGGAAATGACAACATCCAGTGCATGGGAAGCAGGAGTCTCTTCACTTGATGAAAGGTCATCCGTTTGAGTGACAAAATCTGCGTCACGCTCACTGTTGAGTCCACCAACAGAAAGTGTGTCTGAATTCTCGACTTCCGCTTCCACCACTACTGATGTTGCTGCGAAGTCATTTTTTGAATCGAGGGTGCTGTTGAAATCTTCCATTGTTTCATCTCGCCAATTGTGAATTGGAGGGCCGCACTGACCATTCGAACACACGTTCGGGCGTCGTTTTCTGCCAGATGAATTTCAAAGCTGCACTCGCAGAAGCTCCGGCATGTGCACTGGAACCCCTGCGACTTCAGCTATGAATTCAAGCCGACTTTCCTGTGCGGCCCGCTGATGAAATTCAAAACGCAGCAGGCCTGAGGTCGGCTCACGGATTTGGAGAAAAATCGCGATACAAGGTGACCACAAAGCCGCAGTCAGCGACATAAGCGCAATCAGGATTGCCACTTACGTCGTGATCGCAAGTTTTTTGAGAATCCCGGCGAAATCCAGCCAATCAAGCCACCGTGCCAGCGAATTACTACGCAGAGGCGGCAAAAAAGTCGCCAAAAACACAGTGTGTGTGTTTCCCAAACGGTGATAGTTTTCAGTCAGGAGAGCAACAATGATTAAGAAGTTTGTCGTAGGATCGTTGGCCGCAACAATGATGGCCGGTTTTGTTTTTGGAACGGACTTGTTCAGCTATGCGAATACGGCTTGTGAAAATGTCCGTGAAGCGGTGAAGTCGGAGATTACTCCGGAATTTGAACTCGACCGCATTCGCAATGAGATCGATGAACTGATGCCGGAAATTCGGCAGCACATGACGGTCGTCGCTGAGCAAAGCGTCGATGTGAAGGATCTTGATCGATCAATCGCCGCCAAGCAAACCAAGTTGGCGAAGCAAAAAGATGCGATTCTCGCACTACGAAGCGATCTCAGCGGTGCACGAGATAAATTTACCTATCGTCACGTGTCTTATACTCGCGGCGAAGTGGAATCGGATCTGGCAGATCGGTTCGAAGCTTTCCGAATCGGTGAAGAAGCAGTTTCTCGTGATCAGCAGATCCTGGCAGCTCAAAAGCAAACACTGCGAGCGAACCAGAAGAAGCTGGACAGCATGATGGGCCGCAAACAGGATTTGGCGGTACAGGTTTCACGCCTGGAAGCTCGATTGAAGACCATTCAGGCAACTGAAGCCGTCAACAGTATTGAGGTAGATGATTCTAAACTAAGCCATGTCGAAGAAATGATCAGTCAGTTGAACCACTCTCTGGATGTCCGTGAATCCTTGCTGGAAACGCAGGGCAACGTACTGGGACGAATTCCAGTAGAAGAAGATGCGGAAGATATCCACAAGGATGTTGTCAGTGAAATCGATCAGCACTTCGGCCTGGTTTCTGACGACGCCATTGCAGAAATTGCTTCCAACACGTCGCTCTAAGGCGATCGGTTGTCAGCCGTGACGATTGGAAAGTCACAAGGCACTTTGCCGCTCAGGCAAAAGGGCAGACAGGGAACGCTGCCGCAGAACCGGGACACACACAACTCCGGGCTCGACGATCGGGCCCGGAGTTTTTTCGACGTACCGGGATCAACAAAGCCGAATGGGAAGCGATTCCTGAATAACTTCCGGGCGATGCAAAGAAAAAGAGATCTCTGGATCGCGAATCCGCGTTGCTACGGGAAATCGAACATTCTGCCAAAATTGGTTGAACAAATCGTCAAGTTTGAGCACTGATACAAAGACCAGCCAACTGAACCGGCTGTAAAGACAATGCAAATGAATTCAGGCACAATACAACTTCGGAAACAGCAGCGGGGCAACCGTTGGTTTGCTGAGACAAGTGTGTCGGAATCTACTTCTGCTCGCAGGGAACGAACGGTGACCTCCAATCGATGCCAAAAATATATGCTCTGGATCGACGGTGTCGGTGCGTGGCAGCTGTGCATCGGCGATTCGTTTGTTGTGGGCGCTCCATCGGTCGAAAATCAATCGGCAGATATCGCTCTGCTGGCTAACGTTTCGCGAAAGCATGCCACCATTCAACGACATTCCGACGAATGGCGTTTGAACGCTCATCAGCCAACTGAAATCACCGGGCGAACAATCGATGATGCGGGCGTGTTGCGAAGTGGCGACCAAATTTGCCTCGCCGAACGTGTGAAACTGGGATTTCGAATCCCCAGCGCACTTAGCACATCGGCGGTTATCGATTTTGAAAGCGACCATCGACCTTCGTACAG
>CAYZYB010000385.1:0-5337 GCA_964481505.1 uncultured Planctomycetaceae bacterium
GTGCAGCGCTCTACCAGGCTGAGCCACGTCCCGTGTTGTTTTTTTATTGACTTTTGAGTTTCGTTGATTCTCAGCAATGAATTCGTTTTGTGTGCCTTTTCGGGGCGAAAAGACAGCACTGTTTAGTACTATAGCGAGTCCGTGGAAACGGTCAACGAGTGGCTGTCCTTTGATGATTTTTGCGAATCCGTTCTGGGCAGACCGGTTCCTGTCGCCTTGCGAGGAAATTTCGGTGTGTCAAAAACTACAGACCTGCCAGCCCATGAAACTGTCCCCAACTTAGTCTGAACTTTGGGCTTCAATGGCTGATGTCAGGACCTTGAGCGTTTCTTCTGTCTGGCGTCTTTCTCGCCTCCGCTGAAACCCAACACAACACCACATGACAACAACAATGACGTAGTTGATCACTGTGAAGGTAATGAATTCCACCCATGTTGGAAGCGTTGGCGTGAGCCGGTCGAACTTCGGATATAAGGCTTGCAGCAGAAACGTGACGGCCGGGACACCGAAGACTGCCCCAAAAATTCTTCCGACCGTTAGTTGCTGAAAATCAGCCTCAGCAGCCCGCCGACTTAGCACATCGATTTCGCAGGCCTTTTGCCGATCTGCCTCCTCGACTTTCCAATCCTCGGTGTTGATTGGTGAGAGCTGAACGAGTCGATCCCATAACCTAACGTACCGCTTCATTTCGTCTGAACCGTCGTTCGCCGCAAAATTTGCGTCGTATGCGTAGACCTGCTTCGCCTCGGCATCGTCGCGCACCACGATCGTCGTTGTGTCGTCACTGCTCCATCCTTCGTCGTACTCAGAGTCGAGTTTGTTGAATTCCACATCAGTGATTAATTCCCGCAGGCGCTGCAACTCCTCCGCCGATAACTGGCGGCTTCTTACCAGGACTTCGGAGGTATTGTCGGGATGGCAAATCGAGACTTCCTGAATACATAGACCGTTGCTGTCAATCGTCAGTTTCCATCGCTGTCCACTACCCGACCAGCCGGGGCAAAGCACGGCTGCACCGATGATATGGTCGGGGCCAAGAGCGACGTCACGATCAGAAAACGGCTGGTCCATTTTAAGACGATACCAACGAGTCCGGGAGTGAGAAAGTTGTTCTTAACGAATCTTGATTTGCCGCGAATTCACTCAAATACGATATATGGACGCCGCAATTCGAACTCGATCGACTCGATCGGATGCCCTGTTTACGAATTTTCTCTGTTGATTTTCGGCCAGGCTGCTGCGAAGCCACTAAATTGGTCAGATTCGCGTTTTCCGCTTACCCCCAATCTCCCCGAGCGGCAATGAAATTGGTAGATGAGTAGCCGATCGCCCCAATTCCAATCTATTGATTGGTTCAAAGAACTGCGAGTCAGTCATAGCTGGCTTTTCAGGGTGCTGCACGCGCGGATTCGAAACCAGCATGCTGTAGAAGACGTCTTGCAGGAACTTGCAACAGCAGCACCCAACTGGCCAGATTCGCTAAGCGGTAGCGAAGCGATTCGTCGCTGGTTGTATTCAGTTGCCGTCAAGCAGGCAGCGATTCACTGGCGAACGAAATCGAGAAACGAAAACAAGCTGGAACAACTTGGCAAACAAGCATCAGCGGTAAGTCATTCCGAAAACTGTCCGCTCGAATCACTGATCGCCAGCGAGAATGTTGAGCTGGTCCAGACAGCGTTAGCTCAGCTATCCGATCGACAACGAGAAGTGCTGATGCTGAAGTACTACGAAAACTGGAGTTGCAGACAGATCGCCGAGCGGTGTGGGCTGGAAGAATCGACAGTAAAAAAACACCTCGTGAATGCCAGGAAGAATTTGCGAAGTCGGCTGAAACAACTGGAGAACGATCATGAGCAATAAACTCATCAATGTCACGCAGGACGAACTGGATTTGTGCTCGGAAGGTGAGCTGTCATCGGATGAGCGGCAAGATCTTTTTCGTCGACTTGACGAACATCCGCATCAGTGGCGTTTCTGTACTCTGTCTGCGCTGGAAACAGTAGCAGTGCGAGCTTCCGTGACTAGTGTCGTGACTTCCGAGAATTCGAAACCTGCGGCACCGATTCAAGCCCCCGCTGTTAGAAAACCGCATCGCATTTCGGTCTGGATCGCTGCGTTGTGCTGCGTAATGGCCCTTGGTGCTGGTACGGCAATTGGAAATCGACTGGCTGGTGATTCAGTGGCGACCGCTCATGTCGAAGAGACACCGCCTGCACACGGTGCTGAATTAAAAATCGCGAGCGATGCCAGCCGGGACAAAGTGCTGTCCATCCTTGATCGCTTAAATATCGAAGATGAAAAGCTGCTGGCTGTTGTCCGTTTTGACGGTGATCGATTGGTACCGGTCGTTAGCAGTCCGAGGTTGGAGAGTGAAATGCTGCGAAACGCGGTGAAACCAATTCCCCCGCACCAGATCAAGCTGGCAAAGAGAAATGGTTATCACGTGTCGCGGCAGGCTCAGTTGCTGGCGATTGAACGTCCCTCCAGACGAACACAGATCGTCCCGCTGCAAACTGTTCGATATCAGTTTGTCGGTTCATTGCCGCTGTAGAGAAACCGGTGCCGTCTTCAGGTGTATTTCTTTTGTATGAAGGAGACTTCTATGTTACTACGAATTCTTTACGTCCTGCTCGCTACTGCCTGTTGTCAGTTAACGAATGCTCAAGATGCTGCATCAGAAACACAGAAGGCGGTGAACACTGTCGCACGTGATTCGTCGCTTCTATTTTGGAGCAGTGACGACGGTTATGCATCGGAGCGTGTTTCGACGTTCATTCCGCAGCATCAGTTGTTCGCGCAACTCGGCATGAAACTGCGGCAGATCGAAGACTGGGTCATCTACGATCATCTCGAACTGGAAGACCAAACCGGCATGATTGTTGATGACATGCTGGCCAAACTTCCTGCGAACCTGGCTGGAATCGAATGGCACGACATTGTCGCGACAGTCGATGGAAAGACGATCAGCTCTGTTGATGAATTTGTCCGTCACTATGAGTCGGCGGAAGGCGAAGACGTGGCAGTGGATGTGATTCACAAGGGAAAACGCCGAACGATCAAACTGAATAAGGAAACCGTCGCGGCGAACGGGCGGGCTTTCCGAATTGGCGTCGAAGTTGGTGCCGTCCATCAAACGCTCGCAACGTACGCGGGCCTTGAAGAAGGGGTTGGGCTATACGTCTCAGCCGTCCATCCAGACAAACCGGCTGCTGCCGCCGGCATTAAGCAGGGTGACGTGTTCGTGAAGGTTGGGCAAACGATATTGAAGTCACGCGACATGCTGAACAAAGCCATTCGCGAATCAAACGGCGATGAGATTACGCTCGAAATGCTTCGCGGTGGTAAGCAGACTCTTATTCAAGTCAAACCGGAAGTGTACTCAGAATTGTCGCCACATTTTGGTGTCGCTTTTCTGGATTTCCAATCCGACCGTGAGCAAGCCATGTATGACGAAGATCGTCTTTTGTACTTAGCAATGGAAGCTCCGAAGCCGAACAACGCCGACGCTGCGAAGTCGCTGGCAGAGTTGAATCAGGCAGTCAAGGATCTCACCGCCGAAATCGCAACGCTTCGCAGAAAGCTCTCCGCGGATGCAGAGTGATTCCGTGGCCGTCTTCGGTCGGGGATTGCTGTATTCGGATTTCAGCGACAGCTTCATGGTGATGGCTTCAGACCGAGGCCGGGCATCGTCATGATGACTCTGGTGTACGCGAGTGCAAAGCCGAGACGTCGTGCGTTTCGTTCTGTGGTTGCTTCCGGAGTTGAATGGATCACAGCCACGGAGCAGCCGCGTTCTCTGGCCCGTTCGAGGCGGCGAATCATCAATGCTGCGTGAACTCCGCGACGTTGATGGTCAGCAGCAACGCTCGCCGAAAACAGGCACGCGAGTTCGCCTCTCGCTGCCATCGCACCGCCACCCACGTCGGTCCCGTCAATGTTTGCCAGAAACGCATCGCACCGCGGGTGTCTTACGATTTTTTCTGTCATGAGTGCATCAACTTCGCTTATTCGTGTTCCTTCAGTGCGGAATCCCTGTGTAGACGCACTCGCAAACGACTCAACCTGTGCCGCGTTTGACGGGTCGACGTGTGCGATCGTGAGACCATCGGGAAGTGAATGTGGATGCAGAGCCTGGAGGTTCTCTTTGGGCTTCAATTCTCGAGCCAGCACGTTCTCAAACTCACGCAACTGAAAGCCGCGGCGAGCCAACTCGGCGATCAAGGTTTCGTCAGCGAACGGACTTACTTCGATTTGTGGCTCTGTATTGCGGGAGGTGTAGAATGCAATGAGTCGATCGATATCTGCTTCTGAAACAGGGCCGCTCAACCCAAGACCGCAGGCCTGATTCGCCCAGCTTCCGTCGCCGCCGAAGCACATCCAGCCTCCGGCTAGTTCTTCACAATCGCGAGCAATTTCGGCAGTCCCCATGGCTTGCCGGGCCTCTTCGAGCCGTGCGATTTCGCGTGGTGAATTCAATGGCAAAACTAATCATCACCCCAGCGGAGCATCAGGGAGTGCTCCACTTTCAAATGGTCGCAGATTCTTGCCACGACAAAATCAATCAGGTCACCGATGCAACTCGGATTCTGATAGAAGCCAGGCATTGCAGGCATCACCGTGCCGCCTGCTTGTGTGAGCTGCGTCATGTTCTGCAGACCGATGAGTCCCAGCGGCGTTTCGCGTGGGACAACAACCAGAGGTCGCCGTTCTTTCAGATGGACGTCTGCCGCTCTTTGAATCAGGTTCGTCGAAGCTCCCTGAGCGATCGACGAGAGCGTGCCCATCGAACAGGGGCAGATGACCATGCCGTCGGTCAGAAATGAGCCGCTGGCGATTCCCGCCGAATAGTCTCGATAGGAATGTGAGAAAATCTGACAACCTGCGGGCAATGTCACCTCCGGCAACTTCCACTGATTTGCCGGAGCGTTCTGAAATGCGGTTAGCAGAAATTCGTACCATTCGGCCGAGTCTGCATTGTCGGATGGTAACTGCGTCCCCAGCTCTCGGTCGGCAACCTGTCGAGCCGCATCACTGGCGACAATGTGTACGCAGCAACCAGCCTGCAGCAGTGTCTGAGTCAGTCGGACGGCGTAGGCCGAACCGCTGGCTCCTGTTACGCCCAAAACAATTGTTTGCTGAGACATCAGAGTGACTCTTAAATACGTGACAATGGAAGCCTGGAGCTCGGTAGTCGATCCTCACGAAAAGGGGGAGTCGCAGAAAGTTGGGAAGTTGGAGAGACGCACAAACGAAACTCCGGGGTTTCCTTCGAAAGCTCAGTCCAACCCCGGCCACCCAATTCGAATGCAACAATTTGCTACCACATCCTTACAAAAC
>CAYZYB010000386.1:0-5324 GCA_964481505.1 uncultured Planctomycetaceae bacterium
GTCCCTCCACTTGCCATCGAAAGGGCTCCGCGAAGGTAGCGTTTCTTTCCGGTGTGCGGAACAATTGCCAATCGACTTGTCACACTGTCGAGAGCCGTGCGAGTTTCCGGGCTGACTGGTTCGTCGGCAAGACAAATCAGATCCACGTCTGCACGTTCTGCAAGGAACTTCAGAATATTCCACGTCCGAATCCTGTCACCGCGGTCAGGCGGCCAGGGAACTCGATGTGTGATATACAGAACGCGAGGTTTCATGAGCGATTTGGGAGTTGATGGGTTGATTCAGAATTGTAATTTCAGGTCAGGCTTCGTTCGTCGCAAATTCCGGTCGATAGATCGAAGGTTGCGGCCCAAGGCAACTGTCGAGGACTTCGGACATTGTGGTTAGCTTGAACGTTTTAAGCATACGGCGGATTTTAGGAGCCGTCGTCTTAAGATTTTGGTAGTGTCGAAACCGTGACTTCAGGGACCCTGCCAGTCGAGGCTGATCGGGATCGAATTCCCACGGATGAATGTACACATTGAGCGGCCGCTGTTTTGCGCAAATGCCGGTCAACAACCGCTTTGTCATCAGCCATGGGAAAAGCCGCAGATAGCCACCGCCACCCACCGGAATCTTCGACCGGCCAAACTCGTACACCATGCCTGGAAATTCACGCAGCGGCCCGGCAGTTGTTTTGATGATGTGAGGAATCGCGGGAGCATCTGGAATGCCGTAGCGGTCGTGTCGGATCGGGTAGATGCTGGAATCGGTGTGGAAGCCTTCTTCCACAAGAATGTCCAGTGCCCAAAGAGACTGTCGTGTGATCGAAAAACTGGGCGACCGATACAGTGTGATCGGCGTTCCGGTAATCTCCTGCAACGTGTCTCGTGATTCGCGAAGGTCGCTGCGAAATCGATCCGGTCCCAGGTCATACACCAGTTGGTGCCACTGACTGTGACAACCAATTTCATGACCGGCATTCTGAATCTCAGTCACCAGCTTCGGGTAACGAGAGGCAACCCAGCCAAGAATAAAGAATGTTCCGCGTGTGCCGGCTTCCGCAGCGATCTCCAGAACCTTCCGAGTGTTCTGTTCCACGCGGCACTCGTAGTGATCCCAATCTTTCGGAGAGACCACGGAAGCGAAGGCCGAGACCTGGAAATAATCTTCCACGTCTACGGTAAACGTTCCATCAAATTGTGATGTCTCTGCGTCCATCTGCTCCTCACCGATCTCAGCCTGCGGTCTTTTCGAAGTCGCCGGCTGAATCACAGGTTCGTCAAAACTGTCGAATTACGAATTCGACATTGCTCGGTGTCGTGTGGTGCGTTGAACTTCCTGTCGATACCCGTAGGACTGACGCTGGAAGTCCGAATCCGAGCCGACCATCACGGCACCCAGCAGTGGTACCTGCAGGCTTCGCAGCGAATCGCGACATTGAGCGACGTATGGAATGCGGCTGTAGTCTTTGCGAGTTGACAGCAGCACGATGTCGGCGTTTTGAGCCAGCATGGATGGTTCTGCAACAAACAACAGCGGCGATGTGTCGATGATGACGAAATCGAAATGCTTCTTCAGAAGATCGATCAGTGATCGTCCGCCGTCAGCTGATAGCTTTTGTAGAACTGCCTGATCAATCAGACCAGCAGCGATGAAGTGTAACCCTTCTGCCTGAGTCGGCTGACAAACATCCTTTAGCGAAGCTTCGCCGCGAAGGTATTCACAGATTCCCGGGCCTTCGGCACCATCCATCATCAGATGAGCGGACGGTCGTCGGAAGTCGCAGTCAACAATCGCGACGCGTTTTCCGGAACGAGCGAGACTCGCGGCCAACTGACACGATACGGTCGTCTTGCCTTCATTCGCTGAGGCACTTGTCACCAGAATCGACGCGGACCTCGATGGGTCAATGTGACGCATCAGGTAGGTTCTAACCACGTCCATCGATTCAATCACCGCTCGATTCCATTCGTCGTAATCGACTTTGCCGGCAAAAATGCCCAGTCCAAGTAAGCCACCTTTGTCCGGTGAAGGAATGGCACCAATCAATCGCAGGTTGACAGCGTTGGCGATGTCACCAGTCGACCCAACGCGATGCGAGAACCACTCGAACATCGTAAAGCCGGCGATAATTGTCAGTAGAGTTCCAAAGCCGGAAATGAACGCGGCCTGACTTCGTGCCTTGACGTTTCGTTTTTCCGGAACGTTGGCATCCTGGACGATCGTCACACGTTTCGGTTGATCGAGTTCGATACCGCGTGTCGTGATTTGCTGGCGGAGTTCTTCGCGATTCCTTTCCAGGTACGCGATGTCCTGCTTTTCCCGTTCCAAGTCAATCAGTCGGCGAGCGTTCACTTCAAGACGCTCTTTGCCACCTTTGATGTCTGCTTCGATTTGTTCTTTCTGCTTTAGCAACCAATCATACTTCGACATAGAAAGCTTCGGACCACCGGGGACGATTGGTTTGGCATTTCCTTCCAGTGCTTCTTTTATTGCTTTTTCCTGCCGCAGCATGGAGAGCAGGTCAGGATGATTTTGATTACGGACACTGTCGCGAAACTTTCCGATTTTGAATTGCAGAAGCTGCAATTGTCTGAGCATAGCTGTCTTTTGACTTGCTAATGGGTCCGCCGGCGAAGCAAGTGTCCCCGGACTTCCCCCCAGACTGATACCTGACATCGCATCTCGCACTGTGTCCAGAGGAAGCCCTCGATCCAGCATGTACTGTCGCGTTGCCTCTTCCTGGCGGAGTTGCGTGTTCAAAGCCTGGAGGTCTGTTTGCAGCCCTCGCAATTCCAATTGAAGAAGATCCTGGCTGCTCTTGGCCGCCTTTGAATCTCCGGTTCCTAACTCTTCCGCCAGACGATCGATTCGCTCCTGGTTCTTGCGAACCGTTTTGTCCATCGTGATGAACTTGGTTTCGAGCGTACGAAGTGTCTTAATGCGGTCGTTCTGCTGGTTGTAAACGACTTCATCAAGGTAGACATCTTTCACGGCGTTGACGACAGTCGCAAGGTCTTCGGGGTATTCACCAGCCAGAGTGATTTCAATAAACTCAGCGCTGTATCCGAAGCCAACATCGAGGTTTTGCATCAACCATTCGACAGGATATTTCTTGTCTCGCAGTAGCCGCGTTTCTCTGACGCCATCCACACGCATGGCCGACTCCATAACAGGTCGACTCTGCAGAAAGTTAATCTGTGTATCGCGGAACGTCTTGAAGCCAGCGCCAGCTTGACGGTGATCGTCACGCAACAGCGTTTCCTGATTCTCGTGAACCATAAGCAGTGCGGTGGATTCATATTCCGCAGGGACCGCGTTCCAGATGAGCGTCCCTACAAGCAATGCAGCTGGGATCGCCACGGCCAGTGTCGGGATCCAGCGACGACGGAACGCGTCAACGATTCCCCAGAACGTTACTGTGCGGTCTCCATTGCCGGACGACATCGGGCTGTCGCTTGGGCGACTGCTAATCTGGCTGCCCTGCGAATTGCCGGTGCCTGAGGCATTCAACGGTTGTCCGGAGTTGGCGCTTTGCCATTGAGGATTGTTTGTTGTCATAGTGGGACGCTGCAATCTTCGTTGAAAGGTTTCCGTTTCGAGCCTGTTCGTTTGAGAGACAGGCCAGTTGTAGGGGTATCGCTGCAAAAATCCGATTTTGCCGTTGAACAAAGACTCCGTAAAATCTCCCCGTTAACAGTTCTGTAGCTCACAGAAGCCGCTCGAGGGTGAAAAAGGCATCAATTGTTCTGCCGTTGAGACAGAAATGCCGCGGTTAAGCGAGTCCGGTCGATTCAATTGATTCCTATTCCAAACGAGAAGTTCCGAGTGAGAAAGCTACACTCAGGGCCAGATCGCGGCGTCAGCATTCCTGGAGCTACCGAACTTTCAGGAAATGCTTTTGCGATCAAGCGCGAGGATGTCGATCTGTTGCCGAAACGCAACAATGCACAAGTTCCGGTTGTATCAATTGAAGGGGTTGTGCCACTTTCAGAATGGCGAATTCAGGACCGGTCGTAACGCCTGTTTTGGTGACACCATGTCGTAGCGAACGATCTCGGACGTCATGGAAGGCACAGCTTTGGCAACGATCATTGTTTCTCACTGGCGACTTGCTGTTGCAATCACTACAAACGCGACTTGAGTATTTCCGCACAATGACACGCATCCAATGTCTTCGCCACTCTTTGATTTTCAACCGTTGTTCGATGACCTGCGTGCCGAAGGCTTCGAAGACTGGGCCGCCCTGTTGGAAAGCCGCTGCCATGACGCGATCAACGCAGTCGGACACGGAAACCTGGAAGACTGGCGACAGGCATGGCACGAGTTGCCGGCAAATTCTGCAAACCTCACCGTCAGGAACGGCCGCGTCACGGTTGACGGTGACCACCAACCGGAATCGACCGAAGCTCTTAAAGCGTCGTTGATGAAGTTGCACCCGTGGCGGAAAGGACCGTTCGAAGTTTTCGGAATTCACATCGATACCGAATGGCGATCCGACTGGAAGTGGCAGCGCGTAGAAGATCACGTCGAACTGCGAGACCGGACCGTACTGGATGTCGGCAGCGGTAACGGTTACTACGGATGGCGAATGCTGCTTGCCGGAGCCAAACGGGTCGTGGGTCTCGACCCATTTCTGTTGTACGTGATGCAGCACGAAGCCGTGAAACGCTGCCTTGGCCAGCAAGCACCGGTTTACGTTCTGCCGCTGGGAGACGACTGCTTGCCAAAACGCCTGCGGGCCTTCGATGTCACATTCTCAATGGGAGTCCTGTATCACCGAACCGGACCGATTGATCACCTCCAGACACTGGCTTCGTCTCTGAAGCCTGGCGGTCAACTGGTTTTAGAAACTCTGGTGATCGATTCCACAGAGCAAACAGTACTGGTTCCGAACGGACGATACGCCAAAATGAGAAATGTATGGTTTCTCCCATCCGTATCGATGCTGCAGTGCTGGCTGAAGCGGACAGGATTCCGTGACGTCCGAGTGATCGACGTGACTCCCACAACAACTTCGGAGCAACGGTCGACAGACTGGATGACTTTCGAATCACTCCAGGACTTCCTCGATCCCGACGACCACACAAAGACGATCGAGGGCCACCCCGCGCCGCTGCGAGCCACGGTTGTTGCCACCGTTGGTAATTGATGACCGACACCACGTTTGTCGACAGCAAATCCTTCAAACACTGAGTTGTCGACAATCGCCTCCAGCTCGAATCCTTCGCAGACGTTGCACTCCGTCATCGCCCCAACACCCTGCTTTGATGGCTGCGGTCGGCCCCAAAGCCATCGAAGCAGCGGGCAAACACAATCGACATGCCGGAGATAGTCCGTTA
>CAYZYB010000387.1:0-5309 GCA_964481505.1 uncultured Planctomycetaceae bacterium
GGACATAACTATGGCATTCTCAAGAACCTGTGATGGAGTCGGTCGCCGTGATTTTCTGCGAGCTGGTGTTGCTGGCGGAGCTGGTTTGACTCTAGCCAACTACATGCAGATGGCTCAGGCCGATCAGTTGCAGAAAGGCGCGAAAGCGAAGTCGGCGATCTTCATCAACCTGAATGGTGGCCCATCGCACATGGATACCTTCGATCTGAAGCCCGACGCTCCGGATGAGTACCGCGGTGAATTCAGTCCGATTCAAACGAACGTTCCCGGGATCTACATTTCGGAACACCTGCCGAAACTGGCTCAGGTGATGGACAAGTTTTGTATTCTGCGAGGTGTTTCGCACAGTGTGGCGGCTCACCAATTGGGAACCGAGTACGTCAACAGCGGAAACCGTCCGCTACCGTCATTGGAATTCCCTGGCTACGGTGCAGTCGTCAGCAAAGAAATGTCGGGCGATCCTGAACTGCCGAAGTTCGTTGCGATTCCTCGCAGCCAGCAGCGCCCCGGATATCTAGGCGTGCGATATGCTCCGATGAATACCAGTGCCACTCCGTCAATTGGCACTCCCTTCCGCGTTCGCGGCATGTCACTCGGCAGTGGACTCACGATCAACGATCTCGAAAAGCGTAATAACCTGCTGACTAAACTGGACCGTACGTTTGGAGAGTTCGAGTCCGAGAACCAGCTGCTGGATGGACTGGATCAGTTTGGACAACAGGCGCACGCCATGATCACCAGTGCGAAGTCCCGCGAAGCCTTCGATATATCCAAAGAATCGAAGAACTTCACCGAGCCTTTCGGAAAATCCGGTTTGGGAGCCAGCTGCCTGCTGGGACTGCGACTCGTAGAAGCCGGTGTGCGTTTCGTAACAGTCACCAATGGCGGCTGGGACACTCACCGCGAAAACTGGGACGCTCTGCAGACGCGACAATTGCCACCGCTGGATGAAGCACTGTCGGCTCTATTCGCAGGCCTGGAAGCTCGTGGGCTGCTGGAATCGACGGTTGTTTACGTGACAGGTGAATTTGGTCGCACACCGAAAATCAATAAAGAACGCAACGGTCGTGACCATTACCCACGCAACATGTTCATGCTGATGGCAGGCGGTGGCGTCAAGGGTGGTCAGGTTCTCGGAGAAAGTGACGAAAAGGGCACCCTGCCGAAGCACGAAGGTTTCAGTCCTGACGACGTGGCCGCTTCGTTCTATCACGCTTTGGGGATCAATCACGAAAAGGAATACAATACGACAACGGGACGACCAGTCATGATCGTTCGCAACGGTACTGTGATTCCTGGCTTGTTTGCATAGCTGACAGCGTCGACCGCTGTATGGCGTTGCAGACATTCAAACGACACAAAAACGTCCTCAGTCATGAGGACGTTTTTTAGTGCGCCCGTAAACTTTGCCCGACGTCGCAGCGATAGGTGTGCTACGTTCGATGTTCAAAGAGGCCTCTGTCGGGAACTGCAGCAGTACTGTTTCGAGTTTCTGTGGCGGAACGAACTCTGCTGTCCTCGCTGCCCCAATTATTGTGACAACTCCGGAAGTCGAACAATCACAATCAGGCCGATGCCTGCGAGTGTCGTAACAAGAACGGAAGGCCAAAACGAGGCTCCCGACGTGTAGATGGTAATTCCAACGGCCACAAGCACGATGGCGATTGCTCGTATTTTCACATCTCTCCGAACAACGCGCCGTTGTTGCCAGTCCTGTAGGATTGGTCCAAAGAACTTCGACCGCAAAAGCGCGTTGTTGAGGCGCGGAGAAGATCTCAGGAGAAAATAGCTTGTGAGTAACAGAAACGGCGTCGTCGGGAGCACTGGCAAGATGGCACCGAGTGCTCCAATCACGAAACAGGTTGCACCAAGAGCCAAATACAGCACTCTCCTCCAGCCTTTGACGTTCGGAAGCGGGGGGGCATCGCCGCTATTGACAGCGTCTTGCGCTACGTTCGATTCCGCGATATTCTCTTCCGTCAACTCGTTAGCTTTCGGCATTTCACGACTGTCGAGTTGCATAACGAAAATTCAATCTGATCGTCTAACCCGCTCCCCTATGGAGCCCGTGACACTTATCGTCCGGTGTCTTTTGCTTTTAGTTCTCGATAGATCCGAGTAACTGCTGAAGCAGGGATCGCATAACTTGTAATGCGGGCCGCACGTGCGATGTTTAAGCCGATCGCGTCGCCGCTGATGTTGTAGAGCGGTCCTCCGCAATGATTCGGGTACAAATCCGTGTCGTGTTCAAGCACTTCCGGAAAGCCGGTGTGGTGAGTACTCACGAATCCATTGGAACGGTCATAGCGATCCAGCAGGACGTCTTTTTCACTGGTGACAAATTGCGGTGTAAGCAAAACAGAAACAGACTTCACCGTGTTGCCTCGCTGCATTCTGAGAGTGATTCGGGAGTTGGGCGGAAAACTACTAATTGTCTCAGCAAGATGTTGCGCCCCGCGAAGAGTCACGTCATTGACGCTAAGCAGGACGTCTCCAGCCTTGAGTTCGCCGCGTTCTGCAGCACCGCCGTCAAGGACCTCTTTGATGCCGACACCCACTCCGTTGGAAACTGGTCCCATAACGACACCGAGAAACCCTCGCTTGGAAGACTCCAGTTTTCGAGCAGCGACACTGATAACCCCTGGCAGAAACGGATCGCCTTGTTGGTTTGTCGTGACGACAATCGTTCCTGGTTGGACTGAGTCTCTTGAGGCCCACCGAACGGGCTGAAGGCCTGAAGCTTGTACTTTGAGCAGCATCAGATCAAACGCTCGATCTACCCCGACAATGCGAAACTTAGATCGTCTTCCGGAAGGAAGAATACAATCGGGATTCACTTCGTCCTCTAACTCGCTGGCCTTAGTCATGATGTAACCGTCGGAACTCATGATAGCTCCAAAGGCTATTGTCCGTCCCAGGCTTCGCCGAAACGAAACAACGCTCCCCTGCGCGTTGTGTGTTACGGAACGGAAACGAGACATCTCTTCTGTCGTGCGTTTTTCGAATTGTCCCGGCTTTCTAAGTGCCGTAAGTTGGTTTCTAAGTTCTTCCGCTTCTTCGTGGCCAATTCTTACTGGTTCATTACGACGTGATCGCAGTTCGGCACGCGACGGTTTTTGTTCGGTTGTCAGCCGCAGCGAACGTGTGCGGCCGAGACGTTCGACTTCGACGTCGACAGTTTGATTTTCAGCGATTTGAAGTAACAGGGTGTTCAGCCCAAGTGGGTCAGCAAATCGCTGCCTGGCGATCGACAGCAGTCTGTCGCCGGATTTGATTCCTGCACGGTCGGCGGGGCTGCCAGGGACAACATTCGACACCATCGGCATAAAGCTTCTCCATCGCAGCATGACGCCGAAGAAGTTTGTCTGCACGAGACCGTCATCGCGAGCTCGCAGGCGCCCCCAGCTTTCACGATTTTCCATACGGTCGCCGTCTCGCCGAAACACGTCAATCGCTACGTGGCGGTTTTCGACGATGACTTCCGTGATCATACTGTGAATGCCGATAACGTTGCCCTCCATGTCGAACAATGGTCCACCGGAGTCACCGAGTACAATCGCACAGTCGGACACAATCGTTCTGTGGCCAACAGAAAGAACTCGCCCCAGCCGAACAGGGGCTGGCCGCTCTGGTTTGAAACCACCGGGGTGCCCCAGGGCGAAGCACCATTCTCCGCGTTCCAGTTTTGACGATTCTCCAAGTTTCACGTGGGGGAAGGAGCCACCGCTGCGATTCGGATCCCTGATCTTCAGCATCGCAGCGTCTGCTGATCGATTCATTCCTAGCAGATCAGCGCGATACGTGTTTCCATCGGGAAATACGACGGTCAGCCGCGAACGGCCGGGGCGGCTTGTTTCCACCACGTGAGATGCTGTGAGGACAATTCCATCTTCCGATACAACGACACCACTGCCCGCACCGTTTCCATCTTGAACTGACACCAGCGCCGGAGACACTTTTTTGAGAGCCGCATTCAGAAATTTCTGGCGAGCTACCAGGTCCTGGTTGTCGGCGGCGACAATCCCTGTGCTGGCTGAGGCGGCAAGCAGCAAACTGGTCGCGAGCAATATTCGATGTTTCATCAGCTAATCCTGACTACCCGAGGTTTCGTAGAGGATCGACCGATACGCTCAACTTAGCGTTTTGCAAATCTAATCCTACGACGATTCTATGCAGGTGGCTGGTCTGTTTTCCAGTGCTCGGTTCGCGGAATCAAGTGCCTCGCCTGTGAGGTTGTTAACGAATTTGCTGTTGAAATGGCGACGGAGTCGGTGCGATGTGGTCTAAAATCGATTTGCTGGCAGGTCATGCTCCGGGCGAATTGTCATCCGCCCGGAGATATGTGGCAGGCGCTTCATTGCAAAATTTAGGATCTGAGCTGCCGTTGGAGCGGCAACTGTGCCACCGTAGTGGGGGCTGCCGGCAGTGGGTTCGTCGACCATGACAAGTACCAAAACCTGTGGATCTTCCGCTGGCGCTCCGCACACAAATGAACAGACGTGCTTTGTGTCAGAGTAGCCTCCCGTCTCGGGATCCATTTTCTGCGCCGTGCCTGTTTTGCCAAAAATACGGAGGCCGGCGATTCGCCCATTCTTGCCCGTGCCTCGATCGACAACGCTCTTCATTGGGTGACGCACAATCCATTCTGCGATTTCAGCATCCAATAGCCGTGATTCCAACCCCGGAGCGGCATCCACTGTTCGCACATCCGACAACGGTGAAGGAGCGACGCGATCGGATGACGCGTCGACCAGCAGATGCGGTCGTACCATGCGACCTCGATTGGCCAAAGCGGCATGCGCTGTGATCAGTTGCAGGGGTGTTACAGCGAGTTCGTGGCCCATCGGAATCGAGCCCAGCGAGTATTCATCCCAATTGGCTTGCGGTCGGATTAGTCCGTCAATTTCTCCGGGAAGCTCGATGCCCGTGCGAGCTCCAAATCCAAACGCGGCTGTCGCTCGGTACAATTCTTCGAGCCCGATACGTTCACCGATTCGCGCCATGCCGATGTTGCTGGACTTCACAAGGACGTCTTCAACACTGAGTTTCGAATACGGATGATGGTCGTGAAGGATTCGCTTTCCCATGCGGTACGCGCCGCTGAAGCAGGGGATCAATTCATCACGCTTTAATTTGCCGTGTTGAATGGCCCACGACACAACAAACGGTTTGAATGTCGAGCCTGGCTCGAAAACAGCAGATACCGAGAGGTTTCGCCAGGCATTGCGGGGGACTTTGCCGGGGTTGTTGGGGTTGAACGTTGGCTGCGACGCCATCGCCAGAACTTCGCCGGTTTGTGGTTCCATAAC
>CAYZYB010000388.1:0-5304 GCA_964481505.1 uncultured Planctomycetaceae bacterium
CTCGTACGCCGGACGGCAAACCTGTTAAAGGTCGCGGAACGGCAAGTTTGGTTTCCATCACCTACGAAGACGACAAGCCGGTTGAGCGGGAAGTTGAGTCATGGGACATTGAGACCGACGACAAAGGACAGGCCAAGTTCAAAATGGTCATGCCGCAGGCGGGGCAGTTTCGCATCGTCGTAAAGGTTACCGACGCTGAAGAGCACATCGCAGAAGGCGGTTATGTGTTGTTCGTTCGCGGCCCGGAAGCAGATGGTCGCGGGTATCGATTCAACGACCTCGAATTGATCACAGAAAAACGGGAATACAAGCCCGGCGAAACGGCGACTCTGCAAATCAACACCAACAAAGTTGACAGCACGGTGCTGCTGTTTGTACGCCCGATGAATGGCCTATGCCCGGCTCCGCAACTGGTACGAATCAACGGTAAGAGCACGACGTTTGACGTAAAAATCGATCGCGACGACATGCCCAACATCTTTGTCGAAGCCCTGACGATCGCCGACGGCAAACTGCACAGCGAGATGCGGGAAATTATCGTTCCGCCGGAACAAAAAGTCGCCAACGTCGAAGTTGTGCCTTCATCAGATCGCTACAAGCCGGGTGAAGAAGCGACCGTCAGACTTAAGCTGACTGATGTCGAAGGAAATCCGTTTGTTGGCAACACGGTTCTCAGCGTGTACGACGCCAGCCTGGAATACATCGCGGCCAGCAGCATACCGGAGATCCGAACGTTCTTTTGGAACATTCGCCGTCGACACAACATCAGCAATCTGAGCACACTTCAACGGAACTCGTTGCCATTGTTTCTGCCTGAAGAACTTGGCATGCAGCCTCTGGCCGGTGACGATCCCACAATGCCAGGAGGCGGGTTCGGTTATGGCGGCGGCGGATTCGGCGGCGGCGGATGGGGAGGCATTCAGCTTCGTGGCCGCGGGATGCTGCAAAAGCGTAAGTCGGGAATAATGATGGATTCGGCCGTGCCGATGGGCATGGCCGTTCCTATGGCTGCCCCTATGGCCGCTGCAGCAGAGATAACTGCCTCAAATGAAGCTGTCGACAGCTCTGGTACCGGCTCCCCGGATATCGAACCAAGCATTCGTTCCAACTTCGCAGACACAGCTCACTGGGTCGCCAGCGTGACCTCCGACCGCGATGGTCTGGTTGAAGTGAAGTTCAAGGTTCCGGACAATCTGACCACCTGGAAAATCAAAGCCTGGACGCTCGGCGATGGTACGCGCGTTGGTTCCGGAACCAGCGACATCATCAGCAGCAAAGACCTGATCATTCGTCCACAGACACCGCGGTTTTTCACTGAAACCGATCTGATCACGCTGTCAGCTGTCGTCCACAATTATCTGGACACCGCCAAACAAACAACAGTGGTACTGGAAACAGAAGGCGGGCAACTGCAGCTTCTCGGCGACGCGCAACAGATTGTGCAAATACCGGCTGGTGGAGAAACACGCATTGACTGGAACGTGCAGGTTGTCGCGTCGGGCACTGCGAAAGTTCGCATGAAGGCGCTCACTGATGAAGAATCAGACGCCGCGGAACTAACCGTGCCTGCAAAAATTCATGGCCTGCTGAAGACAGAGAGCTTCACTGGCGTGATTCGAAATCAGGACGACTCGTCAACCGTGAGCATCAACGTGCCAGCAGCGAGAATCGAAGAACAATCGCGTTTGGAAGTGCGATACAGTCCGACGCTGACGGGAGCCATGGTCGATGCGCTGCCGTATCTGATCGACTATCCGTATGGTTGCACAGAACAAACGCTCAATCGTTTTCTGCCCGCTGCGATCACTCAGCAAACCCTGAAACGCATGGGCGTAAACCTCGCAGATGTCCAAAACAAACGCACCAATCTGAACGCTCAGGAACTGGGCGATGCTGCAGAACGAGCGGCCCAGTGGCAACGCTATGATCGCAATCCTGTGTTCGACGAAGAAGAACTGGACATCATCGTCAAGACAGGTGTGACAGATCTTACCAACATGCAACTTACCGACGGCGGTTGGGGATGGTTCAGCGGCTACGGCGAACATTCCACCGCACACCTGACATCACTCGTCGTCCACGGTTTGACGGTTGCTCAAAAAAACAACGTTCCCGTCCTGCCGGACGTCGTTCAGCGTGGTGTGCAATGGCTAAAAATCCATCAGGCAGGAGAGCTGAAGAAACTTCGAGAAGGCGACTGGCGGCGTGAACATCCTGATCGATTAAACAAGCGTCGCAAGTTATACAAAATGCAGGCCGACAATATAGATGCCTTTGTCGCCTTCGTTCTGTCAGAACACGACAGCAATGATGCCGCGATGACAGACTATCTGTACCGTGATCGCGACCCGTTGTCGGTGTACTCGAAGTCGCTCACAGGGCTTGTGCTGCACAGTCAGGAAGACACAAAACGTCGTGACATGGTGCTGAGAAACATCGAACAGTTTCTTGTTCAGGACGATGAAAACCAAACGGCCTATCTGCGGATGGGGCAAAACAGCTGGCGGTACTGGTACGGCAGTGAAAATGAAGCGATGGCTCGGTATCTCCAGCTGTTGCTGAAGGTCGATCCGAAAAGCCAAACAGCTCCACGGCTGGTCAAGTACCTGTTGAATAATCGTAAGCACGGCACGTACTGGAAAAGTACACGTGACACAGCCATGGTCGTCGAAGCCATGGCAGATTATTTAACAGCGTCCAAGGAAGACCAGCCAAACATGACAGTCGAAATTTTCGTGGACGGCAATCTGCAAAAGAAGGTGCAGATCACCACAGAAAACCTGTTCAGTTTCGACAACGTGATGCTGCTGGAAGGTGATGCAGTAAAGACCGGTGCGCACAAAATCGAAATCCGTCGGTCGGGTACCGGGCCGGTTTACTTCAATGCCTATCTGACGAACTTCACCAAAGAAGATCCAATCACTGCCGCCGGACTGGAAGTGAAAGTTCAACGTCGCTTTTACAAACTCGAACGCGATGACCGTAACATCGGCGTTCAGGGAGATCGTGGTCAGGTCGTGGATCAGCAAACTGCGAAGTACAAACGCATTCCGTTGCAGAATCTGTCCAGCGTGGCCAGCGGTGAACTGGTCGAAGTCGAATTGATCGTCGAAAGTAAGAACGACTACGAATACCTGTTGCTGGAAGATCACAAGCCAAGCGGTTTCGAACCAGACGATCAGCGTAGCGGGTATATCAACGAAGGATTGCGAGCCTACCGAGAACTCCGCGACGACCGTGTTAGCTTTTTCCTGAGCAATCTCGCTCGCGGTCAACACAGCGTCAGCTATCGGCTGCGAGCGGAAACGCCGAGCCAGAGAGTGTCTGCACTGCCCGCAAAAATTGAGGGCATGTACGCTCCCGAACTCGTCGGTAACAGCGACGAATTCAAGCTGCGAGTGGAAGACCGCGCCGAGTAGCCGTTAACGTTTGAGGCACCAGAGTGGCCCTCTTTGCGGAAGAGTCTTTCGTGAATCGAGGGCTCGCATGCGCTCGTCAGTTTCGGGTTTTGGCGGTCAGACGTAATCCCGTTTTGTCGCCGTTTCAAATTCTCTCGAATTCTTTTGAACCAAATCCGTCGCTGTGCCACTGAAGTTCCTGGAGGTACCCACCAATGGAAGAATCACAAACACCGGAATCGTCGGAAAGTCAGCTGCCGCAGGAAGTTGTGGCTGCTCTTCGAGAACGAAATGGTCCGGAAATCGAAGTCCCGGAATCGCTGGACGCGGCGATTTTGGCGCACGCAAATCAGCATCTGAACACAATTGGTCGACCAATTCCGGCGAAATCGAAAAGCCGAAAATGGCGGTGGGCCGCCTGGTCAACCGGCACATTGGCGGCAGCCATGCTGCTGTTCGCCATGATGCCAGGATCTCTCAATCCTGACAGGACGTCGGCAACCGTGGCGATGCCGGAGATGGCTCCTTTGCCAGCCGAGCTGACCGACGCAGTGGCAGTTGCTGGTGACATTGACGGTAGTGGAGACATCGACATTCTGGATGCCTTCGCGTTGGCAAGGACGTTGGAATCTGAGAATGGAAACGGATCGCGTTGGGATCAGAACGGCGACGGATTGCTGAATCAGAATGACGTCCAACTGGTAGCGTTGCAGGCCGTGATGTTGTGAGACTGAGACTTTTACTGCGAATTTGACAGTCACTCTTTTTAAGGCGACGAATAATGAACGTTGCAAACCGAAATCATCAAGTAACCGGGCGAATGTCCATCCCGACTGCGTGGCTGGCGTTGATCATTTTTGACGTCAGCGTGGTTGCACTGACATACGCTCAGGATGAACAACCAATTCCGGCAGAACAGAGTGCCGTTGTGGTGACTCAACTGGAAGGTCCGAATGATGTCGCAGCAGACGCTGTGCGATTCGAAGCGATCGATGTCTTTCTGGATTCCGGCGATGATCGTTTGGCGGCTTATCAGTTCGAACTGGCCAGCGAAGAAGCGACTGTCGAAATCGTTGGTATCGAAGGCGGTGAACACGCTGCCTTCGAAACTCCACCGTACTACGACCCCGGCGCGATGAAAAACAATCGCGTGATTCTTGCGGCTTTTAATACGGGTGATGATCTGCCAGCAGGCAAAAGCCGTGTCGCCCGAATTCACGTACAGATTCAGGGGCCAGGCCTGACGGAGTTTCAAACAAAGCTCAAAGTTTCCGCAACGACGGATGGCGAAAAAATTCCCGCCAGACTCTCTGTCGCAAAGGCGAAAGCATGAGCCGCTTCAAAAAGATATGGGCGGCCATCAGTATGGCGACTCTTCTAATGATCTCTACAGGGTGCGCAGAACCCTGGACACTGGATTTCGCGCACGCGGAGGACTGTTGTTGTGCCCCGCCTGAGCCGGCACCAGTGCCACAACCATCCTTCGACGCTCCTCCGCTGATCGCTCACAACGAAGCTGGCAGCGGCACTCACAAATAACCCAACGAATACACCTTTTAACGCAATTCTGATGAAAAGGTCAAACAGATGAACGTCAGACAAGCCAATACTCAATGGATTCACGCCGCCCTGTTTTTCTTCGGCGCACTAATGATCTCCGGATGTGGTGAAAGCGAAGCACCGTCTTCGCCTGATCTAAGCGACGCCGTGCAGTCGCAGGTGAGGAACGAAGAGGCAACCGGAGCTACAGAAGGCATAATGGACTTTGCTGAAGGTTCCGGTCCCGATATGGAGGCAATCGCATCGTCGTCCGAGACACTCGAAGCTGATAAGTCAATAGTGCGTGAACCAAACTCGGGCTCCCGCCAGATGCCTGCCACCGGTCCTGGATTTGACCGCGCCAAGA
>CAYZYB010000389.1:0-5302 GCA_964481505.1 uncultured Planctomycetaceae bacterium
ACCTGAATCTGTGAATCAACATCATCGCGAGTCGCGCTGCGGAATCGGACCACTCCGTCTGTCCAGTCTTTTCGCGATGTTCCTTTTTTTAACCCGACAACGTTGTGATGTTTCACTTCTTCCGCGGCCGTCGAATGGTTCACCAGGTTAAGCACGGCGGAATTTTTGTTCAGAGAATCAAGACTTGTGCGCGGTGCAAAGATACGATCCCACATTCGCTGGTTGTTTTGGCGAAAGATGAGTTTGCTTAAGTTGGACGTTGTGTTCGGCAATGAAACCAGGGATCCGCCGAGCCATCGTGTGAAGAAGTTCGAATATCCACTGCCGTTGAACGGCGCAGCGATCGTGACGATGCGGTCGACGGAACGGTCGCTTTCGAAGAAGAACACGCGTTGAATCTGGTCGTGCGTGGCACTGTCGGCCTTGATTTTGTCGACTGGCAGCTTGCTCAGGCCATTCCAGATTTTGTCCTCACTGTCGACCGTCAGCAGATAGGCCATAAGGCCACCCATGCTGTGACCGACGACAACGGTTTGATCGAGTTTGCGATTTTCGCCAAAGGGATCGCATTTAATCCGCATTTCTTTTAATCGGTCGCGAAGGTTGGCTGCCGCAAAGGTGAGGGGTTCGCCGGTTGGGTATTGGTAAAACCAGAATTGGTATTTGTCACGAATGGTTGGATCGTTTTGCAGGTCGTTGAACATTTCCATCCACGTGGTGGGGCTTGACCAGATTCCGTGCACCATCAGCACGGGAATGCGATCCGGATCGAATGGCGTGATCATGTGCAGGCCTTCAAGCTTCTGAGCTCGATCTGACCGAAAGAACGCGAAGGTTTCGAGTAGCTTTTTGGTTGGGTCGGTCAGGTACCACGCGAGCGGCGTACTGAGATCAGATTCCAGTGGCAGAACGTTGTTATGTACGACGATTCCGTCAGTTTCTCGCGGGTCCAGAAGCTGCAGCGTGAGCGTTTCTTCGTTGGTGCGTTCCCAGGATACGGGATCGAACTTGGCGACGACTGTTACGGGCAGGCTAAGGCCATCGGCATAGTAGGATTCCAGCGGTGTGGAAGTTTCAGGGCGAGCACGGCGCACCATGATCGGAACACCGACACCGGAAGTTGTATGTCGGTTGCGAAGGTTTTTGAGTTCATAATTGGACACAAAATCGAATTCGCCAAGTTGTTCTCTGCTGATCCATTCGGTCGGAAAGGGAATTTCGACGTTCACGATCTGACCGCTGATCGGCAGTTGGATCGGGCGACCGATTTCATAGGCAGGATTACATTTCGCGAGTCGAAGCAGCTCCTGAAGACTGGTGTTGTAGATTTCGACAGTTTCTCGCTGTTGTGCGCTGTTTGGATCCGTCATCGAACCGTCGACGTTGAGTTCCGTAAATCGCATCCAGGCCAGGCGGGCGGCATCCAGACATAGTTCCATGGCCAGCGCCGGATCGCTTATCTTTGCGTTCTGCGCGGCCAGGTAAGAAATTTCTGCGGTTGCGTGGAGTGCCTCAGAGTGTTGACTCTGCCCGATCTGTTTTCGACAGTGTGAAAGCATCGGCACGAAATCAGGCCGACCGGCGTAACCGGTCTGTTTCAGAAATCGTTGCGATCTTGCGGATGGTCCCGGTCCGCCAAAAGCGGTGTTGGTAAGCCGTTCCAAAATGGGGTTTGGCGGTTTCTCTCGCAGTTCCACAAATTGCACAGTCGTGCAGCCGCTCAACACGCACGCGAGCGCGCAAGTGCAGATTAGCTGTATGATTTGTCGACCGGTCATGGAATGCTGGAGGGGAGAAAGCTGATTTCGAGCTGCAGTTAGCTGACATTGATGGCGTCTGCAGGAAAGATGGGATAGGTTGCGCCATGAAGTGGAGCGTAGCGTCGCGGAAAATGCCGATTTTGGTCAATGCCATCTGCTTATCGCCGCGTAACATGGGAAGGTTGCGCAAGCATCGGTGGCGTGGTTGGCGTAAGCCTCTCGGTTGGCGGGTGCTGGTTATTGAATTGAGCATAAAGAAGTGAAGATGTTGGCAGCCAGGGGGGCACGAGCCGGAATTGTGAAGTTCGCATTGTTGTGTGTGGCTGCAGAGATTTTTGCGGCTGCGGGCATTTGTGGATGGTTGACCGATGCGCGGATTTCTGGCCAGCTTTGGCCCGCGGATATCAATGCCGTGGTGGTGTCGTTTTTTGGGGGAAGTGTTGAAAACGATGTGCTTGGCGTCCCGCAGGCGGCGTTGGGTGTGTTTGCCGTGTGGGTTCGGCTGTTCTGCATAACGGCTGTGTTTTGTGGTTTGTCTGTGTTCAGACAGCAGCGTGGCAAGTCGGAGAAATGGTATTCTTCGACGACTGAAGCGCTGTGGCATACTGTGCTGGTGTCTGCGGCGTGTGGTGTGTGGTGGCTGTTGACTTTCGTTGGCGCCGCAGTTTCGCCCTTGCTGACTCGAATTTGCGTGACTCTGCTTCCACAGGCGGCGATGTTGCTGGTCGCATTGTTCTGCTGGATTTGGTGGCAGGCGATCGTTCCCGCAGCGCGGCCTTCTGAAACGGAATCGCCAGATGCGAAGCCCGTGCGACGTTCATCCGGGCCCGTGCTGTTTCTGACCGGCTGTGTGCTGGGATGGGTTGCTGTTTCGTTCTGGCTGAATTACTGCTTGTACCAGCAGGTGCTTATTCCGCATGGTGATTCCGCGATGTACGAGGAACATCTGTGGAATGTGTGGCATGCGAAAGGTTTTCGCAGTTATCTCGATCAAGGCCTTTTCCTTGGCGAACACATTCAGGTTATTCACCTGCTGCTGTTACCGCTGCACATGTTGTGGCCATCGCACCTGCTGTTGGAATTGGCGGAGTCCGTTGCGCTTGGCAGCTGCGCCGTGCCAATCTATTTGATTGCGAAACGACACACTCAACATTCGTGGGCCGCGGCAATTCTGGGAGTGGCGTGGCTGTTTTATTTTCCGATGCATTTTCTGGACATTGCGATCGATCAAAAGACGTTTCGTCCGATTGCCTTGGGGCTGCCGTTTTTGTTTTGGATGATCCACTTCGCCGAAGTACGGCGTTTTGGACGCGCATTCGTTTGTTTGCTCCTGGTTTTGTCTGCCAAAGAAGACATGGCACTTCTGGCTGGGCCACTGCTGTTTGTGATGGCGTTCGCTGCGGGAACACGTGACGCTGGCACTGGGGAATTTGACGCTGACGCTGACGCCGACGCCGTTGCGCAGTCGCGGCAGGCGCGTCACTGTCTGCTGGGTTTGTCGGCGTTTTGCGTGTTTTACCTTGTGGTGGTCGTCCTGGTGATCATCCCGGCATTTCGAGATGGTGATCATGTTCATTACAGCCGCTACTTCGGGGAACTTGGAGGTACGCCGAGTGAACTGGTGAAGACAGCGGTCACTGATCCGTTGAAGGTTGTGCGACAGGCTGTGAGCGTTCAAACGTTTTGGTACGTTTGCGTGTTTCTTGGTCCGTTCGCGTTTTTGCCACTGCGACGTCCGCTGCTGTTGATGGCCGGAACACTGACGTTTGGGATGTTGTCGCTTCTGCAGTTTGAAGGTCCGGAAGCGGGCGGTTTGCCTCCTGTTCCGTTCCATCATTTTCACGCTCCGTTGCTGGCTGTGGTCTTTTGGGCGGGAGTGTTGGTGATTGGGCGGCTGCCGGACGTTCACCGCTGGGCGATGCTGGTGTTGTGCTGCAGCGTGGCGACATCAGCGACGGGATCAATGATGCCGTGTGGCGTTGGTTTTTGGTCGGAGATTTCACCGTTCGGGTACAGTCGGCTGTACGCGTCTTCAGATTTGCAGCAGCAGGAACGTGCAGAAATGATTGATCGCGTTGTCGATGCAATCCCATTGACTGCACGAGTTGCGTCGACCGATTATGTTCACACTCGATTGACGCATTGCGAACGGTCGTACGACTACAGTGGTTATTTGCGAAAAGTGAATGACTACAAACCAGGCGTGCCCGCAGATACCGACTACATCGTCATCGACACTGCTCATCGCTACAGCGATGTTAAGAGTGCTGCCGACGTGCGTGAGTTGCTGCAGGAGCCGGATCAGTGGGAATTGCTTCCTGATACGACCGGTGGCGTCTATTTGATACTAAAACGCCGTTGAATTCTCTTTGCTGAATTCGATGTGCGTGGACATGGAGTTTGATGAAGCACCATTGTTTGCAACTGCGCATAAAAAAGGTCGCCACGAAACCCGCATTTCGTGGCGACCGGACCCCGTAACTGCCACTTTATTCACTAAAGAGCAGCGAGGAACGAATCAGAATTTAGCAGGCGTTGTTCCCGTCCGGTCAGACCGCACCTGAACCGGACGGGATATGTGTCAGTCTGGACCCGCAATGCCAGACCAACGTCGCCTGTATTCGACTCTTACAAACCAGAGGCAGAACGTTTCTGCCCCAACCCAATGATTAAGGACCCGAAGTTCCCAAAATCAACTCTTCCTCTTCTTCGTGGATGATGATTCGTGGAGTCACCATCAACATCACACTCTCCGTTTCACGTCCCACACCACTGTTCTTGAACAGTCGAGAGACGTATGGAATCTTGTTCAGAATTGGAACACCAGCCATGTTGCGTCCTTCGCGGAGGCGTTTGATGCCGCCGAGCAGAACGGTTCCACCGTCTGGTACGCTTACTGTTGTTGAAACGGAGATGTTTTCCACAACTGGTTGTTGCAGCGTCAGTGTTCCACCACCGGTGTCTCCGTTTTGTCCCTGAGCTCCACCCTGACCGACCTGACCACCCTGGCCACCGCCGCCGAATCCACCGCCAGCACCGCCACCGATGCCGCCGAGGCCAATTCCGCCCTGACCGCCAAAGCCGCCGCCCTGACCGCCGAAGCCGCCACCACCCTGTTGACCGCCGCCCTGCTGGCCGCCACCGATTGCCTGACCGCCTGCTCCGCCACTGGCGAAGGAGAAGGTGAAGACGTCGACGATGTTGTTAAACTGCGGGGCCAGTGAGAGCCGTACGAATCTTCGGTCTGCAGAGATCACAGCGACCACCTGGAGGGTGATGCCTTCTGACACGGGCTGGACGATCGGCTGAAAACCAACCGCACCGTTTCCAACAACCGGCACGAGTGCCAGCACGAAAGGCCGCGTCGTTTGGTCAGAGATTGTCGCGGGGAAACCGTTAAACAGAGTCACCTTCGGAGCGAACATGATGTTCGCTCGTTCATCCGCCTGAGCGGCCTGGATAAAGAAGAACGCTTCGATATCACTTAGGATCGCCAGGCCGACCTGAATACCAGCATCAGGATTGAAGTTACCGAAGTCGGG
>CAYZYB010000390.1:0-5300 GCA_964481505.1 uncultured Planctomycetaceae bacterium
GGATGCAACAGCCCTTGATGTCAAAGTGACGGCCATACTGCCGCCGCACCATCACATCTATTCACACAAGCCGCTCACGGGTTCCATCCCGACCAAGATCTCGATCACTGCGTCTGGTTTAAAACTGGAAGGACCAATTCGTCCGGATCGCCCGCCGCACGTCGTCACCGAATACGGTGCGACGATGGAAAAATTTGAAGACAAGGTGACATGGACGCAACGGCTGCGTTCGACCACCGGTCCACTGCAGCCGGGGCTTTCGATTTCTGGTGAACTGACGGGACAGGTCTGTAGCGAAACTCAGTGCAAGCCAATTGATCCGCCGAAAACATTTGCCGCATCGCTGCCAGCCGATTTTGTAGCGCCTGCCGGCGAAGCGACGTCACGTTCTGCCGAGCACAATGGAGTGTCCACGCAGGTTGTGATTCCGAAAATGCGACTGTCCGGAGGCAACGGCGAACCGCCGATTCGCTATACCGTTTCACTCACTCCTACCGACGCTCAGGTCGGCGACCATGTGAAACTGACAATAAAAGCGGATATCGAAGAACCACACCACACGTATTCGATTACTTTGCATCCAGACATTCCTGGCGGTTCGCCAACGGTGATTGAAATCGACAAAACATCCGGCGTTGCGGCCTTAAGAGAGAACTTCACCGCTTCATCGGAGCCGGAGCAGATAGAAGCACTCCCCGGTGAATTCCTTGAAATCCATCACGGTACCGTCGAGTGGGTTAATGAATTCGTCGTTTCAGATGAGCCGGTCTCAATCGGTGGCACGATTCGTTTTCAGGTTTGCGACGAGCAGTCCTGCAAGCCTGGCAAGGCTCAATTTCTTGTCCACTTAAATGCGAGATCAGCAGCGAGCGCTGGTGATCTACTCGTAGAAAATCCGAATCCCGACGGCGGAGAATTTAATCAGAATGGATCTCAGGAAAGCTGGGCGGCGTTCATTATCTCAGCAATCAGCGCTGGCTTTATCGCATTGTTGACACCGTGTGTGTTTCCAATGATTCCAGTCACCGTCAGTTACTTCCTGAAGCAGGGCGAACAAAATCCCGGTTCAACGCTGAAACTGGCTTTGGTTTACTGCCTGAGCATTGTCGCGGCGTTCACAGGGCTTGGACTCATCGTCAGCATCGCGTTTGGCCCCGAAGTTCTGAATCAGGTTGCCAACAGTGCGTGGTTGAATATCGTCTTCGCAATCGTGTTCACTGCGTTCTCATTGATGTTGATGGGAATGTTTGAATTCCAAATACCATCATGGCTGCTGACGTGGACCAGCAAGAAGCAGGAAACCGGCGGCCTCTTTGGCGTGGTCTTCATGGCTCTGACATTCACACTCGTTTCGTTCACCTGCACGTTCGCATTTGTTGGAAACGTTCTTGTTCTGGCAGCCAATGGAGAAAGCTATCTACGCCCGATCGTCGGCATGGCAGCATTCGCCGCAGCATTCGCATCGCCGTTCTTCCTGCTGGCGATGTTCCCATCGTTCCTCAAAAGTCTGCCCAAGAGCGGCGGGTGGATGAACCGTGTCAAAGTGACGCTTGGACTGCTGGAACTTGCCATCGTTACCAAATTCCTTAGCGTTGCAGACATTGGCCTCAGTCCCAATGGCGTTCCGCAGTATCTTGATTACCACTTAGTAATGGGAATTTGGATTGCGATCGCAATTGTCACCGGGATGTATCTGCTAAATGTTTTCCGGATGCCGCACGACACACCGTCGGATTCTGTCGGACCTCTAAGTTGTATGTTTTCGCTCGGCTTCTTTGGTCTCGCAGCGTACATCGCTGTCGGGCTTTTCTCCGCAGAAACTCCGAAAGGCGCATTGTGGCAACAGATCACCGCATTCGCTCCGCCACAGCTTGAGATTTCCACCGAAGATGGCTTTGTCGCCAAACACAATGGCCTGGAGTACGCATTGGACTTTGACGTCGCGGTCGAAACGGCATCGCAGTCGAACAAACCGATGTTTCTGGATTTTACGGGAGTCAACTGCGTCAACTGTCGCAAAATGGAACACGGAGTTCTATCGGAGGATTCGGTGCACAACGTTCTGGAAGATCTGGTCCGCGTCCAGATCTATATGGACGTTATTCCGGGCGTTGCAGGAAAGCCTGAGGAGCAGTCACGTTTGCTTGCCCGAAACAAGGCTCTGCAAACAGATTGGCTGAAAGACGCAACCTTACCCGTCTATGTTATTGCCACACCAGACGGCAAAGAAATTCTGTCACGGTTTGTCGGCTACAATCCGTCCACCCCTGAATTCCAAAAGTTCCTTGAAGCAGGTCTGCAAAAGTGGGAATCACGACAGCAGGACGTTTCGACAAATTCCAGCGTCACGTCTCCTGCCGACCAGGAACTTTCTTTCATGCAACACGGGTTGCAGTGAAATCTGGACTTTGACCGTGCGGTTAAAGGAGCGACAGAAGCGGATCAGTTGCTCTTTATCAATTTCACCAGAGTCAACGGCCTCAATGCCAGAAGGCATACGCACACAGTTCTTGCTGACGAAGACGCGGGAAGCATGATTCGCAATATGGTTCGAGCTCAGCTATTCCTCGACGATATGCCCTGGACGTCGTCAGGGCAGAACCTTGACCACCTGGTGAGTCGCAATCAGGAATTGCAAACCGAATGGCTCAATGAACCGTTTGTGCCGGCATATGTGATCGTGACACCAGATGGAAAAAAAGTCCTCTCTCGGTTTGTTGGCTCCCATTTGCCACTGCCACAGTTTCGCGACTTCCTGTCTGAAGGCATAACGAAATGGGAAGCACATAAGGCTGATGCAGCCGCTGAGACTTCGCAGTAGATCTTTACTGCCGGGGAGGATTTTGAAGATCTGCTTTGCCCCTGTCTTCTGGCTTTCAACTTACGATCGACGTGCTGTCTCTTAAAAAACAAGGTTGCGGCGAGGCTTACCGACGGAATTCTCATCATCCACGCTCAGCCAGTACTTTTTCATACACTTTGCGGACACGTTCTGTCATGTACTGATGGCGGAACTCCGGCGTGAAACGTTCTCGCCCCGTGCTGCCAAGTTTCTCGCGCAGTTCCGGATTGCCTGCCAGTTTTGCAACTGCTATCGCGAGTTCGTCGATTGATCGAGGTGGAACCAGGTAGCCCGTTTCGTCGTTGATGCACACTTCCGGGGCTCCATCGATGTTGTAGCTCACGATTGGCTTTCCACAGATCAAAGCCTGCGGAAGAACGCGCGCTAAGCCTTCCCAAACGCTGGTATGCACTACGACTTCCATCGCGCCGATGTATTCGGCGACTCGATTCGGTGGCACCAGGCCGGCGAAAATGAAATTCTCAGTCAAACCAAGTTGTGCAATTCGCTGTTGGCATTGTTCTGTCAAACTACCATCACCCACGAGCAGAAACCGGACATTGGGAACAGCCGCCACAATTTTTGGAGCGGCTTCGATTAAGTACTCATGCCCTTTCAAATTGAACAGCCGCGCAATCTTTCCAACCACGATGTGATGGTCTTCTATGCCAAGCGACTGTCGCACTTCCACTCGGGAATGGGCAGGGTTCAAAAAGTGATCTACCTCCATGCCACTATAGATCGTCGTGTATTTTTCCGGCGTCCCGATGCCCACCGCGAGATACTGCTGCGACATCGCATCGCATACCGTGATGAAATGCTGACACCACCGGTCAGCAATTTTTTCTGCGGCCTTGTAAGCGTTGAACAGCACGGCTGGCTGACCGAAATGAAAGGCTGCCCCATGAATGCCGTGTACGCAGGGAATCCCTAAAGCCCAGGCAGCTCGGCGGCCAAGAACCCCCGCCTTGGAACTGTGCGTGTGAACGATGTCCGGCTTGTATTCTTTCAGCATGCGTTTCAGGGCGAAGTAGCACTTCATATCCTGCCACGGCTGTAGGTTGCGACGCATTTCCGGCACGACCTTCAGGTCTAATCCACGATCGATGGCGCGTTGTTCGAGGCTGCCTTCAGGCCCCAGCCCTGGTCCGGTGATCAGGCAGACTTCGTCGCCGTGGATATGATGCTGATCGTCAACGTTGAAGAGTGTGTTCTCCTGCGCGCCGCCGATAATCAACCGCGTGATAATGTGAGCCGTGCGCATAGAGAATTCGTCGTCCTGGAAATTTACAGCTGGTAAAGCGTGGGGGGATGATATCGATCACGGTGAGCGCTGCACAGCCGAGCGTTTCGGCAATCAGATCCCGTGGGCAATCGAATGGTTGTGAATTCGTACGCCCTCGGCGACAATTTCGAGCATCACTGAAGTACGTTTTTCTACATGTTCTGGAATTCTTCACATGCCGATTCTTCTTCAATCCATTGCCTTGGCATTTTTTATCGCAGCATCTCTGACGGCGAAGGCCGACAACAACATTTTCCCCGCCCACGCTCAACTGGAAGAACTGTGGAACGACGGCGATTTTACTGAGGGCGTGGCTGTGCGAGCAGACGGCCGCGTATTCTTCAGTGATATCGCTCGCGACTCAGAAGTGAATGGGCGAATTATGCAGTTCGATCCGCAGACAAAAAAAACATCTGTGTTTATCTCCGACAGCCACAAAAGTAATGGCCTGTTCTTCAACGCAAAAGGGCAGTTGCTTGCATGCTGCGGAGCAAACGGTGGGGCGATGGCACTTTGCATCGTGACAAAGCAAAAGGAAGTCAAACCGCTTGTCGAACGGTTTGAAGACAAGCGGTTCAATTCTCCCAACGACCTCGTCGTACATCCCGATGGCAGTGTCTATTTCAGTGATCCGCGATATGTCGGGCCCGAACCCATGGAACTCGATCACCAAAGTGTGTTTCGTTATGTTCCCGACACCGGAAAAGTTCAGCGTGTGACAACCGACATCGAAAAACCGAATGGTGTTCATGTTTCGCCCGACGGCCGCACTCTTTATGTCGCGGAAACAAATAACGGATCGACCGGACAGAATCCGGACGCAGAACCACAGCAGGGCCGCATGACGCTGAATGCGTTCGACATCGCCAGGAACGGTTCGTTGAGTAACAAACGGGTGCTGGTCAACTTTGGAGACCAGTTGGGGACCGACGGTATGGCGATTGGTAGCGACGGAAACATCTTTGCCGCCGTACGGTCGCCAAAACGATTCGGTGTTGTGGTCTATTCACCACAGGGAAAGGAGTTGGCCTATCTGAAAACGCCGGCGTTGCCGACAAATTGCTGCTTTGGAATCGGTAAACAGTCGTCAGTGTTGTATGTAACGGCTGGCGGTGGCTTATATTCTGTGCAACTTTCCAGGTAGGTTGTCACTGCGATTAAACGCCTCGCGGC
>CAYZYB010000391.1:0-5278 GCA_964481505.1 uncultured Planctomycetaceae bacterium
GTCCGCGAGTGTCAGGCGATGACACATTGCCGACGAACCGTATGGCGGAGTCCGAAACGTTTTGGAGGACCAAATTAAAATCCAGGATCTGCCCCGTTAGTGGTTCTCCAACGCCAGGTAATCGGCTGAGTGCGGCACGCAGACCATTGACTGGCTTTCCCCATTGCAGAATTTTCTCAGTAGCGGCAGGCAGTTTCGACGCGACTTGAAGAGCAGGCGCCGAAGGTTCGCTTTCCGCAGCCATTACCGTGAACGACACCGGGCCGGTCGTCATCCTGGGCGGTTTGCGAACCTCCCAACGAACAGTGACTCGCTCCCCCGCCCGAGCATTCAATCGCCTCTCCGGACGAGGTTCAACCTCACCGATCGTCAGCCCGCCGTAACCCAATATCTCTGCCACGTGTCCTGGCTTCACATGAAACGTGACCAGCGGGACACTACCTCTTCCCTGTGTGACATCAACTCCCACCGTCCGCCCCTCGTCACTGGTGACAATCCATTTCACGATGTGACTCAGCGAATATGGACACTTGAATTCTATCGTTGCGTTGGTTGTATTTTGCAGCACCAGCGTGGTCGCGACGACATCACCAATCCTGTAGACATCCTTCACCGGTGAACGTGCCCAGGCTGCTCGCAGACCGGTTTCTGCAACCGGGCCGAAGTTCAATCCCCTCAGTTCTTCGGCCGTCAGTTCTCGACCCACACGCTTTTCGCCATTGATTGCGAACTGAATTGGCTGTGGGTTGATGGCCGCAATCCGATCCAGCCAGGCAATGACTTCCTCCACGGGATGTTCGTCGCGATCAATTTCCCAATCCCGCTGAGCCAGCACTTCGTCCGCATCAGGATTGATTGGAAGCTGACGAATCCAGCTGTCGATCGCGTGCCGCATGCGTTGCACAGTCGAATTCTTCAAAGGCGTCTCGCGATCTTCCAGCTGCTGCCATCGCTGTAAAAGCATGGCCCCGTTTTTGTGTTTCGGAAGAGGCTTAGACGCAGAGGTAGCGGGGGAATCGGGCCGTGATTCTTCGTCGTCTGCGTTTGGCTCATCTGTATTTTCAGGAGTCTCGTCTTCGTCGGGCATGTCTACTGCCTCCGGCTGTTCAGATAGAACCTCTGCTTGCTTGGCTGTTTCTTCTGCTCTCAGCATCGCCAGAGGAACAGCGATTGATCCGCCAATCAACAGCGACACCGCAATGAGCATGTTGGTGGCTCGGCGGCGATTTCGTTTTTGGCTGAGCACCGCGATAAGTCGTCCTTCCAACGAAGAACGCCGAGCCATCGCCAGTCCACATGCCTGAGTCCACGGCGAAGACGTCAGTCGTGTTGTCACGTCCAGCAGATGTTCCGCATAAGCCGACGCCGCAACACCGTTGTTGAGAACAAGGTCATCGCACGCACGTTCGCGTTCCACATGCAGCCGCCAGGCGGCAAACCAAACCAGCGGGTTGAACCAGTAAATCGCACACGCCATTTGTGCCAGTAACTGAGTCCATGTGTCTCGGCGTTTGATATGAGCGAGTTCATGCAGCAGTACAGACTTCTGTTGTTCCGTCGTCCAATCCCGAGCAGACTCGGGCAACAGTAACCGAACGGTACGAAGTCCCCAGACGAGTGGTATCGAACGGTCAGGGTGAATGGTCAGACTGATACGTTGCGAAATCTGTAATTGCGCAACAGCACTTTCGAAGACCGAAATCAAAGAAGCGTCGGCTTCGTCTTCAGCAGAATGCAACTTCGAACAAGACGACCCCGTGCCTGAGGATGTACCAGTCAAGTGAATGATTCTTCCGCGACGCTGGCTGCTCCACAGCATGACCCGAGCCGCAACAAGCCTCAGCGTCAACACGCCAAGTCCGCATAACCAGGCGACCGCCAAACCGCTCCGCCAATTCCATGACGAATGCTGGACGGCAACCTCCTCCTTCGGCGGATCATCCGGCATCAGTTCCGCGGCAGGACCAGGATTCACCATCGTCGCAGTCTGCACCTGGCCCCCGGATTGCGGCTCGATCGGAGTCGTCGATGGTGCGGCAATTGGTGTGGACATCCGCCGCTGTTCACCAAATACGACATTCGGCACGAACGTCGTATTCGCAGTGTTTTCGAAAACAACAATCGAGACCTGTTCGGCAGGTAACGTAGAAATCATGGCCCACTCCGGAAGCACACGCCACGCCGGTAAAAGTGTCGAAAACACGGGCACAATCAGCACCACCACAATTGCCACCAGCCAAATCAAATGCCGAGTCGCCGCGGAATCTCGCCGCAACAACAGCGCCGCACACGCCGCTATGAGCAGCACGACGACGCCTTTAGCCGTCGCATCGATCAACAGCAGGCTGGACGACGACAACACAAACCCAGCTGCGGGAATAAAGCGATTCATCTCAGCGGCCCTCTCGTTTGGCTTGTTCGATCAATGCTATCAATCGTTGACGTTCATCAGCAGAAACTCCATCCTTCCGCGAATGCAGATGCGCGGCCAGGGCTTCTTCAAGCGAGCCTCCAAAAAAGGTTTCCAGAACGCCTTCCAACGCACTGCGACCCGCTTTGCCTTTGGATGTGCGCGGAGCGTAGATGACTTCGCGGCCATTCTTCCGCCGCCGTAGCTGCCCCTTCTCTTCCAAAATATGCATCATCCGGCGAACGGCCATTGGCGTCGGAGCAGAAGGAATCGCGGCGACTACCTGATTCACCGTCGCTTCGCCCAGCGAGTAAACGGCATCCATGATTTGTCGCTCCCGTCGACTCAATTCAGTCGAATCACTCACAATCTCGGTCCTTGTCGTCGTCAAAACTCGCGGGCAATGGCAATAGCGCTAAAATTTTAATCAACAACCCTTCGAATTGGAATTCTATTCCGTTAACTTTTTAACGTTTTGGTTCAAGTTGCGTAATTGACCGCAAGCGAATTCCTACTCGGAACCATTGGCACGCGTGGAAACCGACCGCGGTGGGTCCATGCCTTGTGAAAACTTGCCAACGAGTCACAAAGCTATTTTGAGCGGTGAGGCAGTAACGGAGGGAATGCGAGCCCTGGCAGTACTTTCATGGCGGCGATGTCGAATCGAACGTAGGCGCAGTCTCTCGGACCAGCGGCCATGAAGAATTTTCAGCCCATCGTCTTCACCATGATCTGAACACAGAAGAGATGCATCAGTGTCATCAAGACGCTCATGCAGTGGGTGGGGTTAATATCAGATTCCTGTGGAATAAAACCGGCCCGGGTTTCCGAAAACGTCAGTCCGACTTTTGCGATTCCCGACATCTATTCTCTTATGCAAAACGCAAGAAGCATGAAGCCAGACGATCATCCTGCCGGTGATAGGTACGACAACATCCACGCCTCGGATTTCTGAGTTGCCTTGTGATTCTCGTCCTGTTCTCTCAAGGTTTGTCTACTACTGGATCTTGTTGTTCGTAATCGCTCAAACACCGGTAGAGCTTGTGTTCCCCTGCGGCCCGGTAATGCCTATCTTTCACCTCACAAGTCAAAAATTGGATCGGACCGATCGAGTCCGATGATTCTCTCAGGTTGAAAACGAAACATGCCACTCAAACGTATTGCAAAACTGTTCACGGACGCTGAGCCGGAAGAAGTCATCACGGTGAAAGGCTGGGTACGGACGCGGCGAGATTCGAAGAATGGGTTTTCGTTTATCGAACTCAATGACGGCAGCTGCATGAAGAATCTGCAGATCGTGGTCGACGGTGATGTGCCGGGCTATGCCGACACCATCAAAACCGTGACCACAGGATCCAGCGTTGCGATAGAAGGCACGGTCAAAGAATCGCCGGGAAAGGGACAGCGGATCGAAGTTCACACCACAACACTGGAATTGCTCGGAGCCGCAGACCCCGCTGAATTTCCGTTGCAGAAGAAGGGGCACAGTTTCGAATTTCTGCGAGACATCGCGCACCTGCGTCCTCGCACCAACAGCTTCGGCGCGGTGGCTCGCGTGAGGAATTGCATCACTCGTTCGATTCACAACTTCTTTCAAGACCGAGGATTCCTCTACGTCAACACGCCCATCATCACCACCAGCGACTGCGAAGGCGCGGGCGAAATGTTTCAGGTAACAACGTTGAATCTCGAACGCATAGCGCAGGTAAAAACGGAAATCGACTGGAAGCAGGACTTCTTTGCGAAACCCGCATCGCTCACGGTGAGCGGTCAGCTGGAAGCGGAAACGTATGCCACGTCGGTTGGCGACTGCTACACCTTCGGACCGACGTTCCGCGCAGAAAACAGCAACACGACGCGGCATTTGGCTGAATTCTGGATGGTCGAACCAGAGATGCCGTTCTATGAACTCACCGACAACATGGATCTGGCTGAAGCCTTTATAAAAACCATCATTAACGATGTGCTGGAACAGTGTCCGGAAGACATGGAGTTCTTCAATAAGCGAATCGACAAGACCGTTCTCGAAACGCTTGAGAACATCCGCTCCAATGAATTCATTCGTCTGCCGTACACGGAAGCCGTGGAGCTGTTGCAGAGTTGTGGCAAAAAGTTCGACTATCCGGTGGAATGGGGGACGGACCTGCAAAGCGAACACGAACGCTATTTGACGGAAGAACACTTCAAACAGCCGGTCATTTTGTTCGACTATCCTCGAACCATCAAACCGTTCTACATGCGCTGCAACGATGATGGGAAAACTGTACGAGCGATGGATGTTCTGGTGCCACGCGTGGGAGAAATCATCGGAGGAAGTCAGCGTGAAGAACGTCTGGACGTGTTGCTAAGTCGCATCGAAGAATGCGGAATGGATCCGCAGGAATACTCGTGGTACGTCGACCTCAGAAAATACGGCACGGTTCCGCACAGTGGCTTTGGCCTTGGCCTGGAACGCGCCGTTCAGCTGATCACCGGTATGACCAACATCCGCGACGTCATCCCATTCCCGCGAACTCCAGGACACGCCGAGTTTTAACCGGCAGGCAGAAAGAAGACACACGCCGGTGAATTGCGACGTCTGTTTCAGTTCCGTTTTAGTTGACGAACCGTCAATGACTGCAGTCGCCAGCGACCTTTGGCTTCCACGCCAAAGTGCGAGCTGCTGTCCAGCCGCAGTGCCTCGTCGGCTTTCACGACACCAATGTCGCTCAGGATTCCTGATTGGTCCTTCGCATCGTTGTCGGCGTCGATGCAGTAGATCGCCAGTGGAGCATTGTCGTCGATGCGATAGAACCCACCACAAACACCGTTACCGGCGACGATGCCGACAGATTCCACGATAACGTCGCGATCAAAGCGAATCAGCAG
>CAYZYB010000392.1:0-5274 GCA_964481505.1 uncultured Planctomycetaceae bacterium
GATGTGTTCAGGAGCTCGTCCCCACAACGTGACGCCCCACTCCCAGTCGTCGAATCCGGTTGACGCGGTGATCAACTGCGATACTCGTCCAGCGAACTTGATCCCGGACGTTGCGTGTTCCGCCATCAGCGCACTACGTTCGCTAAAGGACAACGTGTACCAGTTGGCGCCGGGCACACGCCATTTGTTCATCGGATAGAACGCGATGACGGGAAACGGTGGGATTTCCGGATAGATTCGCTGCTTGTTCATCGCTGGCAGCCGCTGTTTGTAGGCGTTGAGCTTTGCTTCGAACGCGGGATCTCCAGGAGCCGTACCTTCCCTTTTAAGCCGTTCCGAATATTGTTCGACGGTCGGAACGTATTCGGAAATCTCACTGATCGAGACAAAGGAATATGTCGGTTTCAAAGCCGCACCGATTGCAGAATTGCGGATTTCCTGAGTCACAGCATCGATCTTCAACGGATCAGGATCCATCATCATCACGCACAGATCGGCTCGATGGCCGCTCACAATCGACGTCTGCAGCCGCTCAGTGGCGTTTTCCCCGTCAGGATCCAGTACGCGAATCACATGCTCTCGGCCTTCCGCACGAGCCGCATCGGTTAGCATTGCGAGAGCCTGCTGGTCGACTTTGTAATACTGATGCAGACAATGCCAGCCTTCCGTCAGAAGGTTGGTTGGATCAGGAAGATTGGACGGAACTCGGGGACGATTCACAAAGAACCTCGGCGATAGAAAACACGTTAAAAAGCCAGCCAGAATCACATCTCGCAGCCGGATTCACCTGATTGTATTCCCTGGAGTGCCCCATTTCCATTCGCTCGCCGCGTTGCTTCCATGCGTGCCTCCGGAATTGCGTGAATGTCTCCGAGTCTATGGAATCCGCAGAAGAAAACACGCCCGCCCGGAGCGTCATCAATCATCCATGGGATCAGTGAAGGTCACTTTACCGGCCTCGGGTTGGGCGGGGGATGGACCAGTTAAGGAATCTGCAAATGCCATCAAGCCACGACGCCGGAGCTAGCCCCTATACGGCAGATAAGTCGAGAAAAGTTTGACCTGACGCCTGGAGTCTGCCGTTACCAAATAGAACGAGAACGAGAAGACTCCCATCCCGTTGTTCCGGAGATCACGATGAAGAAAATCCAGCGATGGGTGAGTCACCGCCGCAGACTGCTGGTCTGGATCACAATAGGATTCCTGCCCCCGCTTATGTGGTTGGTGTACGAGATTTTTCGGCCTCGACATCCCATTACAGTATCTAAAACGACAACTCGCATTACTCAACCGCGGACTGCCGATGGATACGTTGACTACGCGGGGCACTTGCTGGAAACGTATCCCTATTCTGCTGAGTCGATTCCAAAGGACGCGACTATCCTGCCGCACGGGATCGATTACAGCTATGTCATTTTTTACTGTGATCCTGAAGCACGTGACGAACTCCCGGAGACCGTAGATCGCACTCGATCAGCTCCGTTCACGAGGTTCAGCCATCCCACCACCGCCATGGAAATTACCGCCAATCGAGATTGGTTTGAAAAGCTGGACGCCGATTCCAGATCTCCCATTCGCATCGCTCGATCCAACCTTCAACACCGGCAACATCCTGAGTGTACTCTGGATTTTGACAATACGGAGGGCCCCTACGGTGGCTGCTTGAGCGAACGCATCAACCTACAGCTTGGCGAGGGAAATATCGGTGAGGCCTTTCGAAGTATTCGCTGCCTGAGGCGGCTCGCAGAGCGGCGAATGGCGGCACCGCCAAGCGAGTACTTTCTGAGGGTACTGCCCAACGAGAAAGCTGCCTGCCACGGAGCAATGATGGCTGCACTCATGGCCCCTCGGTTAACGCAAGGTTATCAAACATGGATTCAGTCGTTGCCGACAGAACGTCCGGTCGAACAAGTTCAAAGAGTCTGTGATATTCAGATTCGGTTTTCGGCTCTCGACTTCCTCCAGACCCTTCACAGAAAGTCGGAAGACTGGAATTCCTGGCAGGACTTCAAAAAGCACGTCGCGAGGCGTCTCCACGAACCAACGGACTGGGATGGTGTTGCCTTTGGGATTAACACGACCATCGATGCTGTGATCGAGGAACTGCCACAAGCAAATTCGTTTCTCGACCAATATCAGCTGTTTGCCCGGGAGATTCGGATCGCAGCGGACAGCGAATGGGCTCAGACCCGGCCTGGATCAGACTTTCCCTCCTTCCTCCTACTCTATTTTGAAACGCGACTCCGCGATTCGAATCAAATTGCCGTGTACTACCGCCAGGCTCATCTCGCATTTGAGCTGGCGGAGTGGCGTCGAATCCATGGAAGGTTTCCTGAAACGCTTGAAGATCTACCAGAGCAAAGCGAACGGATCCGGACCGCAAAAATCGATCCATTTTCGGGGGGACTGATGGCGTACGAACGAACCCAGAGTGGCTTTCGTATTTACTCCGTCGGATTCAACTGCGAAGACGACTTTGGCCTAACCGGGTATGACGAAATTCCGCTGGCCTGCCGGACGAATGACCACAAAGACTGTCGGACGGGACGATGGCCAGACGACGCTCGATTCGAATGGCCGCCAAAAGGCTGGAATCCGCCGCTCCGGCAGCAGTCACACTAAAGCCCTCAGCACACCGAAGCAGCCCCTCTGTCCCCAAAAATCGCAGCCCTCCTTTCGCCAGGGAAACAGGGCTTGCAGATTCCAGAGACAGCGAAGCACTGTCGGCCCCTCAAGGCTTCTTCCTGACAACAATGGTGACATTCGTGTCACCGGTTCCGGTGTTTTTCCAGTACGCGACGTTTTCATCCGAGGATGAGGTGTCCAGAGAAAACGGCTTTGTGATACTGACGATTTCATGGGTGTACGATCGCAGTTGCACTCGCTTGTGTTCGACACCGTGGAATTCAAATTTTCCGGAAGAATCGGTCCGATCGGACTGAATCCATGTGGTTGTATAGTCGGCTTCTCGGCGCCTCAGGTGCAACGGCACACCATGAAATGGTTCACCACTTTCGTTCACAACTTTGCCGGTCAACGTCGATCCGGGCGGAACAGTGATCGCTCCCAGGTCTCCGTCGTTTGGAAACGCGGACGATGCGAATGTCGTAGTGTGACCGCAGTGTCCCTTCTGCGGACTCACGTCCAATTTCATTGTCGCGTCGATCGCGATCTGAGTCGCCTTCATCGAAAATCGCCCATGGCTGTCAGTGCGGCACGAACGACCAATGGAATGCGCCAGTTCGTGTGGCGACGAGTTTCCTCGATTCGTTCGAATCGTCAGCCCTACCACAGAATCGGGGAGCGGCTTTCCATTGGTGTCGACAACTATGCCGCGAAGCATCGTCGGCGATGGCAATTGAATATCGAAAACACCAACCGGTTGTGAACTTGATATTTTGAATGGCCCGAACACCGCAGACTGCCACGTTGCCTGGTCGGTGATATAGCCAGTGAATTCATGTTCGCCATCCAACGGCAACGGTTCCAATGCGAACCGACCGTTCTCATGTTCTACCGTTTCGAATTTTGTAAACGGTATGCGTTTCCTGCCAAGATGTCCGCGGATATGAACCTGGAAATTCCTGACGGGCTTGCCGTCACTATCCAGAAAACGCCCGGTGACAGCACCCGCCGGATCAACGGGCACGGAAATCTGATACGGGGCCTCAGTGTCTGGAACGGCCGGATACCACCTGGATTTGATCATCGCTCCCACCAGATCACGGCCCTGCAGCCAGATCTTGGCACCCATAGGCGCACGCCACTGAATCACATTTCCATTAACCGGAATGACCTCTTCGCCGAATTTACCGACGGCTTTTTCGCCTGTAGCTAATGTTTGATCGACGGGATCGTTGAGGCGAAACGTGACCTGCCTGTTTAGCCTGCTGTAACTTGAAGATCCTTCCGGCAACTGCGAACTCACGATCACAGTCCCGCGCAACAGGCGTCCGTCGGGGGGAGAGAACGTGATTTCAACCGGCCGAAGGCGCTTCTCAAAAGCGGATTCCTCTGCATCGAGATCGAATTCCACGTCCGTCCGAGGCACGCTTGTGTCTGTAGTGAAACTTTGATTCTTCACAGAGATTGAAACCGTTCCCGGAAACAATTGAGGCAGCGTGAACGTGCCGTCCGAGTTGACCTTCGCTTTGAGCCCCGCATTGTACTCATTGTAGTCATTTCGAAGTCGAACAGGGTTGCGAAATGCCAATACGCGATGGTCGCTCCCCGGTGGTTGCCACAATTGGGTCAGATCGCCCTTGATTTGGCCACTCACTTGCAGCGGCTTCTTCATAACCAGCGTCTGCAGGTCAGCCCCCGGCAAGACATCATAGATCAACAATGGTTGTCGATTGTCCGCCAGAACCATAAACAGGTATTGGGAATCTGACCGTAGAGAATCCAGTTGGAATTTTCCCTCCACATCTGTTCGTCCCCAGCCGGGCTGTCGCCGTCGACCGCGGCGTTGTTCGAGAAACCTTTGTCTCGGGCTGAAAGACATCCCGTTTGGCTTCTTGCTGTAGAGGTAAACCTCAGCGCCGACTACCGGCATGCCAGCTTCATCTACGATCCGACCAGTCGCGGGTGCCGTCTTTTTGAGCCGCCATTCGATAGTTTGATCCGGTTTCCACCGAACGGTTCGGCGGTCCACTTCGAATCCTGACTTCCGAACTTCGAGCCTCACGGGGGAGTTCATGCAATTTTCAATCCTCAGGATTCCATCTGCTTCCGTCTGCTCTCCCCGAATCCACGTGCCGGTCCCTATCGCTTTTCGAGGGGCAATCTCGATCATGGCTGACTCAACCACCACTCCCTCAATCGGCGCACCGTCTGTGTCAACAAATTTTAATCCCGCCGAAAATCCCTCGCGAAGCGTCAGGTCGCCTAAGTCAAGAGGCTCGTTCTTCAGATTAAACGGGCCAAAAAGGACTGGCCCCAATCGCCCCCACTGCGCCAACACATGCATCACACCGGGTGCTTTCACCTGTTGCGTGAACGTGCCAGTCTTGTCAAGACTCATCCCTATCACGCCGGACCCGTGGGAGGAATCGTACGTGATAGACACATGATTAACCGTGCGGCCCTGAACATGCGTTCCATCAGGAAGAACAATTCGTCCACTCACTGTTTCTTCGGTCTGAACAACGTTCTCTGCTTTCGACGCAGCCGCTTTGATGGCCTCTGCAACAGCTTCCACTTGTTCCTGTGGGCTGAGAGCCTTTCTGACTTCGACCGCTACGGAAGCCGTGCTGACGGTCAGAAACAGCACTC
>CAYZYB010000393.1:0-5269 GCA_964481505.1 uncultured Planctomycetaceae bacterium
GGCGCTGCAGTGGATGGCGGGCAGCCAGCGGGCAAACGGAGCGTGGACGTCTGAAAGCTACGGCGATTCCACTGCCGCAACGTCGCTTGCGGTGATGTCCTTCATGGCTGCGGGCCACGTTCCGGACGAAGGGCCGTATGGCCGAACAATTTCCAAAGGGGTCGCATGGGTGCTCAGTGAACAGCAGAACAATGGGCTTCTGGTCGGTTCTCAGCGCAGCCATGGACCAATGTACAGTCATGGCATTGCCACGCTGATGTTGGCAGAGGTTAACGGCATGGTGGGACAGGATCAGTCCAAACAGTGCCGCAAAGGACTGGAACGCGCCATCAAACTCATCATCGACGCGCAGAATCATCCGAAAGGTGGCCAACACGACGGTGGCTGGCGTTATCAGCCGACGAGTACGGATTCTGATCTCAGCGTTACTGCCTGGCAACTTCTGGCATTAAGAGCCGCCAAGGACATCGGTTGTGACATCCCCAGTCAGAACATCGATCGAGCGATCGCGTATATCAAACGTCTGCGAGTTCAGCGGGGCGGAGGCTTCGGATACATGTCAGGAAACGGCGCGACGATTACTCGATCCGGCTGCGGCATCGTTGCGTTAGAAGTCTGTGGAGAACATCGCTGCCCGGAAACACTGGCCGCCGCCAATCGGATTTTGTCTCAACCGCTGACCGATGGTGAGCACTATTTCTATTACGGAGCCTATTACTGCACAGTCGGGATGTACAAAGTCGGCGGCAACGAATGGCAGACATCTCGAAAAGAACTGTACAATGCCATTTTGAATCGTCAGCATGCCAACGGTTACTGGGATCCGCAAAAAGGAAGCGAGCGCGGCGCGGGAACCACTTACGCCACTTCGATGGCATTGCTGGCATTGGCCATTGAATATGGCTATCTGCCGATCTACCAGCGCTAAAACAGAGCAAAACAGGCAACAATCACATGTCCATCTTTGGCATTTTCTTTGGATCGATTCCGAAACCCTTGTGGTCAGAATATTCCGGCAAGCCGTTTCTCCACTGCATTGATTGCGAAGTGCCGCTGGTCGAATCCAACACATTCGTTATTCAAAAACGATTTGTCGCGGGGGAAGCGATCTTCGAAATGGCGATGTGCGAACGCTGTCGTGAGAAGATGGTTTCGGAATATTCCGAAGAAACTCGCGCCAATATTGCAAAGTACATTCGCGAACAATTCGAGACGCTGAACGCTAAAACATCCGACAACGTTGATACCCCGAGTCCGCTTGAAATTCGTCAGATACAGGACCCCGAAGAAGGCCAGGCGTTGTTGGAGAAATGTATCGACTTCTGCGTCATGTGCGGCGCGAAACGTGCGGACTGTCATCGGTATTCACTGACTGGTCTGTGTCGAGATGACGAAATCATCGTTCAGATCACACCAGTCGGCAGCACGCCATTGATGGTGTGCGAAAAATGCGAACTTGGCATGTCCGATCTGATCTCACAAAAGACTCGCGATTCCTGGGACCGCTTCATCGAAAAACACTTCGACGGCCCGCCCGGCATCGAATCAGATTCGCCGACAACGTATCCGGTTGCGTTCTAACTGTGTGCAGAAACTGACGCTGCGATCCGTCCAGGCGAGCTGGATTCAAATGATGCTCAGCCAGTCCACCGAATCCTCAAAGCTATGATCGACCGGTTGGAGTGCATCAGGCTTTTCCGTCAAAATCACGGGCGGCAACTCCAAAGATTCCTCATCAGTGAAAATTGAAGTTGTCTTTCCAGGCGACGGAAATGCAGAAAGAACTGTTTTTGTTTGCGATGGCGATTCCCCCAGTGTCTTATTTTTCGCTGCGTCGCTCACGCGGCGATAGCCGATTCGCTGAAGTGCGGCCAGTGCTTCCAAAGGAGTCACAAATCCATTGCCATCAAAGTCACTGACGGCATCCGCGGTGTTGATCGCGCGAATCACGTGCAGAGCATCCAGTGGCGTTACTGTTCCATTGTTGTCAATGTCCCAGGGAAGGTGAATCACATCGTCGCTATCGATCGTCAGGCCCTGACCTGCATTATTGAATTCGTTCGTTTCTGCAACTTCGTTTGCAGCGTCGATACTGACGAAGAGATGACTCACACCAGCCACTGCGTCGGACGACGACGGATTGGGCGGCAACAGATCAGACACTGCAGCATAGACGGCAGGCTGATTCAGATTAACTGTTGTCGTTCGCGTTGTTTCCGCACCGGCGGCGAGATCATCAAACGCAACGTCGGTCCCGACGACAATATCGTCATCGTCGCCGCCGACATTGTTAGGCGACCAAATCAACTGAGCGACGAACGCGGAAGCCGCAACGCTGCCGGTGTTTCGGACCGTGAAGGTGACGTTAGTCACGCCACCTGGCAAAGTGTCTGCTGCAACATCGAAAGCAACGGCACGCAGGTCCACATCGTCGGACACAACAAGACCACTCGAGAACTCGGACGTGTTACCTGCTGGATCTGTGGCGGTTGCTGTCAGCACCTGACCAGGGGAAAGTGTCTGCGTCGTCGCGACAGAAAACATGGCGTTGCCGTTTTCGTCTGTCGTTACGGAATGATTGACTATCGGCATTTCTCCTTCGGCCGCTGCGGTCGTCGAAGAGCTGCGAAAGATGTTGACTCGGAATTCCGTCAGCGGAGTGCTGTGTAGGTTTCCATGGATTGTGGAACTCGTGAGTTCGTGAACGACGCTCAGCAGGGTCGGCGAATTCTGGTGGCCATTCGGGCCTTCATCGACATCAAGTTGGTCATTTTCTGTCACACCGTCATCACCCAGATCGATGCCGAGCCCTGCATTGTCATAGATTCGATTGTCTGCGATGTTGACACCAGCACTCTGCTCCGTGACCGAAATTCCGTGGCCACCATTGCCGGAGATCATGTCATTCCCATCGATCCGGATTTCTGAACTGCTGCCAGCGACTGAGATTCCGTTGCCGAGGTTCTGGCTGATCTCGTTTCCGACGCTCAAACCACCTGGCCCAATCGACACGCTTGTCGCATCCTGAATCAACACACCACCAGCAGTGTTGCCGATTCCATTGGATGTCGAAGAACTGATTCCCACGAGGTTTTCCGGAACGGCAATGTTATGACTGCCGTTGGTGATGCTGATCCCGTAACCGCCGTTTCCGGAGATCGTATTTCGGCCGAGGTTTAGCGCGACCGCTCTTCCAATTTCGACATTTCCGGAGGCCGAAATCCGAAGCCCGTCGCCAGCGTTGGGCAACGCTGATGTTCCCGATTGATCGACGCCGATAGCGTTTCGAATGAGGAGAATACCAGTCTCGGAAAAGTGATCATTGATGGCAACGATGTCCGGTACGGAATCGAATTCGATAATTGCCGGAAGAAACGTGTCGTCCAGCAGGTCGCTCCATGTCCCGTCCTGACTCAGAGTCACATAGTGTTCTATGCCGCCTCCATTGTTAGGTTCGGTTCCACTGAACCCGGAGAATACATTTGGATCAAATGTCTCTCCGGAAGTCCATTCAAACGTTCCTTCCTGGACTTGATCCGTGAGACCAATCCACGCTCTTTCCACAAACATATGTTCGACCAGAAAGGCATTTTCTGCTGCAGTAGTGGCAGATGCCAGATAGCCGCCAAGCGCGGTTGCTGTTGCATTCGCCGATGTCCACGTCGCGGCTGGTACAACCAGATAGTAGTGAGGCGACGGGCTGTCGTCTGGAGAAAAAGACTGCAACTGCAGCGGGCCGCCCGATTCGATGATCTCGATTCCGTGACCCGCGGAACCGGAAATCAGGTTGGCTACGATGCCGACATCAAAACTCCGCGTGACTTGAATGTTGCCAATCGAAGCACCAAGCGCAACGTCGCCGGAAGAAGTCGTTCCGACCTGGTTACCGCTGATTCGAATGTCGTGACTGCCGTTTTGGGCGACGATGTTCCGACCGGAACTTGCCGAGACAACGTTAGACTGAATGCTGATATCAGAGGCTGTTCAGGACAATCCCATTTGCATTTCCAATTCCACTCACCCCGTCGCGGCTGACGCCGATGTAGTTGTCGGAAATTTCAGCAGTGCTGGTTCTGAAGAAAAAAGCGACCCCGGATTCTGCGTTCCCGGAGATTATGTTTCGCTTCGTTTCATTGCCGCCGATCGTAATGTCGATTGCTCCAAAGCTAAGAATGCCGGAACCTAAATTCGGTACGGCAGCCAATCCAGTGGCATCTGTTCCGATGAAGTTGCTTTCGAAGCGGATGCCGTGAGATTCACCATCCAGCCGCACGCCATCTTCTGCATTGCCTGAGATCACGTTTCCAAAACCGGCTGTGCCGATCGAGATGTCCGAGCTTCTCACGAAATTGATTCCTGCTCCTGCATTGGGAAGTGCGACTCCACCGGTCGCATCCGTCCCAATGAAGTTGCCCTGGATCAGGACCGTGTTGACGTTACTTCCAATTTCAATTCCATTGTTACCATTGCCCGAAATTAAATTGCCCTCACCGGGAAGAATTCCCCCGATGAAACTGTCATTGCCCAGTCCGAACAACTGAATACCAAACAAGCCGTTGGGCCTGGCCTCACGTCCCGTGGGATCGGTTCCAATGTAGTTGCCCGTGACCCGCATCTGACCGGATCGAGCAAGGATGCCCAGCGACGGAAAACTGTTGATCGTCAGTCCGTGAACCGTGATGTTGTTGGAGTCGATGATCAAACCGTGGCCGTCGCTAAGCAGCGAACCATTCAATTCGATTTCGGGACCATGAGGATTTGTGTCGCCAGTTACATCTGTCTGAGAAGCTGCATTGAGTGTAACCGGCTGGCCGTGAAGGTTGTGAAGCGGCAGCAGCCCCGTGGCCGGAGTGATACGAAAGACGTCGGCTGCAGCATCTTCCCCCGGCAGGCCGGACAAGTGATCGACATCGACTGCACCGGGGTCTGTGGCTGGAATGGCGAACTGAATTTCTGTGGGGACCATAGCCAGGCCAGCGTCAACAATAGCCTGTCGAAGTGACCCAGGTCCGGAATCATTGGTGTTGATCACCGTGATCACGTTTTGCGGAATTTGCTTTTCAAAAGCTCCGATGTCGACGATCGCTGTCGAATCTTCGTTGCCATCCACGATGCGAATGAACCCATCACCCCGCTGATCGGTATCCAACGGCAGCGACATATCGTCAACAGCTGAGGCGTTGTCACCAGCATCAATCGCGACACTGTTCGGTAGCAGTGCGTGAGTCGGAAGTGTCCCGCCGTTCAATGACAGCGTCTCATCAAGAAC
>CAYZYB010000394.1:0-5258 GCA_964481505.1 uncultured Planctomycetaceae bacterium
CACACGAGCCTCTGGAGACAAGCTGCACGCAATTCGACTCTACATGCTCGACACCGGCGCTGATCTGCACGAAGCGCAACGTGTCATCGAAACTAACATGTCCATGGGATGGTAATTGGCACATAAACTATGTGCCTAAAGATTACATGTGTCAGCTGCGACGTGTTGAAAAGCTTCGCGGTAACGCGGCGGGCTGTGAACGAGACAACTCCTTCAGTTGTCCAGTAAAAGAGACCGGCTTCGTTTCGCTCGTCGCCGCTCGTTCTACGGCGGCCAACTCTTCTTCCGTGTACGGAGCTTCGTCACTCGACACAGAAGCCAGCGGATTGAATGACTTGCCCGACTGACATCCCGTCAGAGTTGCAGCCAAGGCAACCAGTATGATTGTGTTGAAGCGTTTCACTGCTGTGCCTCCATGCACGTGGTCCGGCCCTCACATCAGCATCAGCGACGGAGGAATTGCGACTTAACCCTTGTCACTATTATCGGCAGGGGCGTCCAACGACTGTGTGCGGCCGTTCACCAAATCGATGAGAATCCTGGCGGCAGCCCAGAAACTCTTTTCCCTCGGCTCAAAGCGGCGGAAAATGCAACGTTCGACAAATCTTCCCGTCAGCCCTGCGAAGTTGCGTTCGCAATGATTCGGCCAACCGAAGCAGAAAACTGTCCTCGACTCAGCACCTGTCCAAAACCGGCAGCAATTGCCGCTTGCAGTTTGGCTGTATGAACGTGCGGACCATACGCAACTGCAGTCGCCAACACCGACTCGGGAACCGACGATGCCAGCAAGCCAACATCCAGCCCAGGCGTTCCAAGATCCACAAACAACAAAACGCCAGCCTGCTCCGAAGCAACTTCGACCGCTTCTGGAATTGAAGAAACGCTCCGAAAAGCGGCTCCCGCGGACGCTGCGAAACCGCTGACAGTACTGCTTAACATCAGATCACTGGCCAGCAGTACAACTGTAGAAGACGACGACATCCGAATTGACCTAACTGTAAAACTGCCCGAAACCCGTCGCTTCGAAAGCGTTAATGAAGTGTTCGATCTCAGGATTGGCAGAGTCCTGTGGCCAAACAATCGATATCACATCAAACCGCGCCGACTGCTCCAGTCGGTTATGCTTTTTTAACCAGGCAAGCCCGAGCTTTGTTAGCTTCCGCTGTTTGTGAATATCCACGGCTTCGTAGGGCTGTCCGTTATCGGTGGACTGGCGAGTCTTCACTTCCACAAAAACGATCTGCTTTCCATCCATAGCGACGATATCGATTTCGCCCATGTGATCGCGATACTGTTTCGCCAGAATTCGAAATCCCTTCCGCTTCAGATAACGAACCGCCGCGCGTTCGCCTTTGTCGCCGAGCAACTTGTGAAGAAAGCGTTTCATGGTCTGGTCCCTGTCACCGTAACCACAGGCAACCTGCCAAGCGTCTCCGTTGTTCGCTCCGCTGTCAACCGCACAAAGTCGAATGACCGTCGACGGACAGGAAACAGAGCGCGTTCATTCGATAGATCGATCGCCTAACAGTTCCGCGAATAAGATTCACTTTGTAGTCCTTGTTCTCCGAGCAATCCCGAGCCGAACGAAAACAGCAAGTGCCAGCAACATTGGGAAACGTAGCCGAACGGTCCATCCATCAAAGCTGCGAGCCACACCGAACGCCTGCCACGCTGCAATGCCCGGCATACTGAAAAGCTGATCGTGTCCTCGCAAATTTGACTCGATGGTCGATACCTGGCTCGGTTTCGAATACGCGGCAAGCTCGAACAGAACGGCTCGTCCAAGACCAGGCTGAGGTGGATGGAAACCTGGATAGACTCCGTTGAAATCGAAGTACACATAGGCAAACGCCCCAAGAGGACGGATTTCTATGCTGCCTTTGCGTTGCTGCGCGAAACTCCAGGCGGCGATCACGCAAAACACCGCAACATTGGAAGTCACGATCAGAAACAAACGCAGGAGTGGCCATCGAGATTGATTCATGGCGTTCAGGCTCGACCAGGAAAACCAGCAGAGTGTACGCTGCTCAACCGCGCCACAACATCATAAACCGAAAAAGCAAAGATGAGCCTGAACGGTGATCGGCTCAGAGCAGACTGAAGCAATTCAGCGCAGCGAAAAAGCGATGGCCTGAGGAACCCGAGGTTCAGACCATCGCCTTGTTGAACCATCAACACAGAAAAGCAACGCTCAATACAAAGCGCAACTAAGCGACCGCAAAATCAACAAGCCCGGCGGCTAAGACAACGAGCGCAGAAACAAACACCCCACGCCATCGCCCGCCGAGGCGTCTCGGCTATTTCTTTTTGGCGTTGGGATCGATTTCCCATGCTTTGGCTTTGCGTTCGCGGAGTCGCGTGGCTTTGCCTGTGCGTTCGCGGAGGTAGAACAGCTTCGCTCGACGCACGCGTGCGTGTCGCACGATTTCGATCTTGGCGATCTTTGGCGAATTGACGGGCCATGTGCGTTCGACGCCTTCACCGGCAACGATGCGTCGCACAGTAAACATTTCGCCCATGCCCTGACCACGTTTTGCCAGCACAACACCAGTGAACACCTGAATGCGCTCTTTGTTGCCTTCAAGAATTCGTGTATGCACTTCGACGGTATCGCCAACTGCAAAATTCAGCGGTTCTTCCCGCAGACTCGATTGTTCTGCGATGTCAATTAGTTTGTTTCTCATGATCGGATTCCTTTTTGAGGCATCGCCTCAAACAGTGCGAGCGTTGCTCGTTTACGTTCTATTGATCAAGAAGGTCGGACCTTCGTTCTGCCGTTCGTTTTAAACTCTGTTCGTGTTGCCATTTTGCAATGGCTTCATGATTACCGCTCAGCAAAATTTCCGGCACAGTCATGTCTCGAAATTCTCGAGGCCTCGTGTACTGCGGATGTTCCAGCAACCCGGCGTTGCTAAACGAATCATAACGACTGCTGGTTTCGTCGCCGAGAACGCCTGGGAGTAGACGAATCACGGTGTCGATCAGCAGCATCGCCGGGACTTCTCCACCATTGCAGATAAAGTCACCGGCCGAAACTTCCATCGGCTGCAGGCCTTCCCGAATTCGATCGTCGAATCCTTCGTATCGACCACACAGCAAAATCAGTCGCTCTTCCTGAGCCAGTTCTTCAACCAGCGGTTGATCAAGAGTTCGTCCCTGAGGACTCATCATGACCAGTTTGGCTGGCCTGTCGTCTGCGGCAACCACCGATTCGACACAGTCGAACACCGGCGGACACATCAACAACATTCCCGGACCACCGCCGAAAGGCTTGTCATCCACCTGTTTGTGTTTTCCCGTTGCGAAGTCGCGAAAGTTGTGAGTTCGAACGTCAACCAGTCCGCGTTGAATGGCAAGTTTCAGAATGCTTTGCCCGAGGTAACTCGAGAACAACTCTGGAAACAATGTCAGAACATCGAACCGCATCGGAACAAACCTGCTTTCCTTTTGCCTCCGAATTCACGACCGAAAGCGAATCGAAAACAGCTCGCAACCGCTTCTCAATGAAGCTATTCGCCACCTTCGGCTGGAGCGTCAGCAGACGCTTCAGCTTCCGGAGCTGCTTCGGCAGATTCTGCAGAAGCTTCTTCAGCCGGGGCTTCTGGTGTTGGTTCCGGTTCAGGAGCTTTTGGCGCCTGCATTGGTGGAGGAGCAGAAGCTGTGCCCCAATCTCCCTTCTTCACCTTGCGAATCAAAGCGTTGACTTTTTCCGAAGGCTGAGCGCCAACGGACAGCCAGTAGTCAACACGTTCCATATTCAGGCTGACACGCTTTGACTTGTCAGCAACAGAAGTGTCGTAGAAACCGACTTCTTCAATTGCCTTACCGTCACGTGCACGCTGACGGTCCATGATGCAGATGCGATAAAAAGGACGATGCTTCCGTCCCATTCGCTTCATTCGAATTCGAACTGACATTAACGACTCCCAAAGGATGAGGCTGAAACCTCAACAAATTAACTGACTGATTTAATGGTTACTGTACTGTCTTCGAGTAGCTGGACTCGCAAGCCTTCAAACTCACTGTTGGCCCAAATCCTTGCGGCTGCAGCTACATACGGCATTCGGAATGCCTACTTTTTTCGGTTCCGTTTCTTCGCCTTCCTGGCGTCTTTACGTTTATTCTTCTCTTTCTTTCGCGATTCCTGAGTGTTGGCCGGACCTCGCTTACTTCGCATCTTCTTATCGCGGATATCGGCCCCTGGGTTCATCATTCCCCCATCGGCCATCTGCTTGACGGCCTTCATGCGGTCTTTGAGACCCATGTTCGACATATCCTGCATCATCTTGCCCATGGAATTGAAATCCTTGAGCAGCTTATTGACCTCCGCGGGCTCCACACCACTTCCGTTCGCGATGCGATTTCGGCGACTTCGGTCGATTTTGTCGGGGTTATTCCGCTCATCCAGCGTCATCGAATTGATGATCCCCTCAATTCGCATCATGTCATCTTCCGGGTTCATGTCGCCCATCTGATCGACCACTTTTCCCATGCCGGGAATCATTTTCATAACTTCTCGCATGGAGCCCAGCTTTTTGATCTGCCGCATCTGCTTGCGGAAGTCATCCAGCGTGAACTTGCCCTTCTGCATCTTCTCCTGCTGGGCCAGCATCTCTTCTTCGTCGAATTCCTGCTGAGCTTTCTCAACAAGACTCAACACATCGCCCATGCCGAGAATTCGGCCAGCCATACGATCCGGATGGAACTGCTCCAGCCGATCCAGCTGCTCGCCCACACCGACATACTTGATCGGAACTCCGGTGACGGCTTTCACACTCAGTGCAGCACCACCTCGAGTGTCCCCATCCAGCTTGGTCAGAATAACTCCATCCAGTTCCAACGCTTCATTGAACGCTTTGGCACTATTGACAGCGTCCTGACCGGTCATCGCGTCGCAAACAAACAGACACATGTCGGGTCCGACACGACTGTCAATTCGCTGGAGCTCTTTCATGAGCTCTTCGTCGATACCCAGACGACCGGCGGTGTCCAGGATGACGATTGTGCCACCATCTGCCTTGGCCTGCTTGACTCCGTTGCGGCAAACCTGAACCGGATCGCTCTTGGCAGGGTCTTCTGAATAAACCGTGCAGCCGACCTGATCGCCGATCACTTTCAACTGTTCAATCGCCGCCGGACGCTGAAGGTCGGCAGCAACAAGAACCGGCTTATGACCTTCTTCCATCAACATGCGAGCCAGCTTGCCAGTGGTCGTGGTTTTTCCACTTCCCTGCAAGCCACACATCATGATGATAGTG
>CAYZYB010000395.1:0-5249 GCA_964481505.1 uncultured Planctomycetaceae bacterium
GTTGATGTTTGATGTGCCTGAAACCGATTCGCGTCTGCTGAACAAAGACGAAATTCTGGCAATGCGATCCGGCGAAGAACAACTGGCAATATCTACGGAATTCCTGCAGGAAAACACGGTTTACCACGATGCGATCGCAGGTACAAAGTTCGTTGTCCTCACAGATGCCACAGGAGCAAATCGTGTCTACGAAGCGGGTGAGGTTGTGTTCGAATCCTGGGACCAAAACGAAGTCGTAACGGATTCGAACGGACAACAATGGAAGGCTTCCGCGTCGTCGTTGTCCGACGGAAAAACCACGCTCGCACGCCTGCCCGCTCATCGAGCGTTCTGGTTCGGCTGGTTCGCTCAGTTCCCCGAAACACGATTGGTCGGCGGCGGTTCCGGCATCGATTGACACGCCGCGACTTTGAGTTTCGTTGCGAATTCCGTATGGAAGGCAACAACAATTCCGGAGTTCAGTACTGCAGCAGACGCGACAAAGCACAGGGCGAATTCGGCTGCGCTGGCTATCAGGCAGACATCCACAGCGAGCCGGAAGTCACGGGAATACTGTACGACGAAAAAGGGTGAGGCATCGTGGCTCGGCGAGGGCTACCACAAGCTCCGATGGCATGTTGCCTTTCGCTTCGCAGAAAACGAAAACAGGTGGCAAAGAAAACGCAAAAGCAACCATAAAGCCTGTTATTCACCTGGGTTGTGTGACTCCAGTTCCGCCGGATCGTAGTAAAATCTGATTCAGCACCGACGAGCAACCGCAAATGCAGCTTTGGGCGAGAAACAGTACTACTTCGGAAGCACAAAATGCGTTACAGTAGACCGGTCAGGATTTCGGTGCGGATGGCGAATTGAACAACAAGCATGGCTGAAAAATTCGATCCGTATCTGGAGTTGCTGGGAATCGCCCCCACATCGCAGCCGATGACTCTTTACCGGCTGCTGGGCATCGAAGCGTTTGAATCCGACGCTGACGTCATTGCGAAGGCAGCGGACCGCCGACAACGGCAGTTAAAAAAGGCGGAGTCCGGTCCTCACCGACAACACGCGCTCAAGCTACAGAAGACCGTCGAATCCGCTCGGCAATACCTGACCAACGACGCCAGTAAAAACGAGTACGACGCAAAGCTAAAAGCGCGCTTGGCGAAACTTCGAGCCGCATCGCCAGCAAAACGAGTCAAGCGATCGCAGCCTCCGCAGGAAGGCTCATCGCCAAAGCAAAAAAACAAACGCACAGGAAAAACATCAACACCATCGCAGTCGGAATCGCCCAGAAAACGACGGCAACAACCGCAACAACCGCAACCCGCCGCCGAGAAATCGCCGTCCGACAAACAACAGGAGACAAGCTCCCGCTCTTCACGGCGACCGTCGAACAACTCACCGCGCCGTGCGAAACGCAAGGCGGCTTTGCCGTGGGCGTGGATTGCCGGTGGAGCTGGTGTGGCGGTTGTGGGTGTGCTGGCGTTCCTGTTCGTCCCCGCAATGTTGACACCAGCCACCGCGCCAGACGTGTCGCAAGTTGATCAACCGGCCGACCTTCGGTCGCCGCCAGAAAACGTCCCAACAAAACAGACGCCTCCGGAAACCGCGGCCACGATCGCCACGAATCCTCCAAACGCCAATGCCGCAACCGAACTCACTGACGCACCGGACCCGGATCCCGCATCGGCGATTGCCGCAACGGAACCGACACCAGAAGCCATGGCACCGACGCCCGTTGAGCCTTCGCCAAACGAACGCCCACCGGCCGCCGCTGAGTCGATGTTGACGAAGGCCGACACGGACGCATCATCAAGCGAACAGCCAATGATGGCCAAAGCGTTTTCAGACACGACAACCGCCTTCTTTACGCAGCACTGTATTCGCTGTCATGGTCCGGACAGAGAAGAAGGTGGTCTGCGAATCGATAAGTTAACGGCCGATTTGGACGACCTTGAAAGTGTGGACCACTATCAGAACATCCTGGATGAAATCACGGTTGCTTCGATGCCGCCTGAAGACGAACCACAGCCCAATGGTGCAGCCATCGTTGAAGTATCTGAAGCGTTGACCGGTCATATTGAAGCGGCGAAAAGAAAACACGAATCAGGTGGTGGTCGGCTGGCAAGGCGACTGGCCAAGACGGAATATGCCAATACCGTTTACGATTTGATGGGTGTCCGTCTGCACGCGGAAGACCTGCAGAATGATGGCACGCCTGGCACCTTCGACACACAGGCAGATGCTCTGTACACCACAGACATGTACTTCGAGACCTATCTTCAAGCGGCTCGAAACGCAGTACGTCGCTTTATTGCAAGTCGTGGCAGCAAACCGGGACGTCATGAGATTGCTCGGAAGGGCCCCAAAACGCCTCCGCCGCGCAAAGCGAACAAGCCACGTGTCGAGCTTCCCGGCAAACAAGCTGCCAAACTACCCGGAAAGGGTATTCCACCGGCGGGATACCTGATTGCTTCCTTCCCATGTTGGGATGAAGCACCGAATTCGGACAAGCCGCCTGTCGTCAGCACGCCATCGGGAGATCGTTTCGAAGTCGTGGGAACGAAAAAGGCACCGTATGTGATCGAAAGAACTTTCGATCAGTCGGCATTGGAAGTCTGGACCGGCCCGCCTCGTGTCCATATGGGGTACGTGACACTCACTCAGGTGGTCAACCCACAACCCTATTTGTTTTTTGCGGAGTACCGTAAGAAGTTCAGCGGTCGCAACAACATCCCGAATGCGGTCGGCAAGCAAATTTTTACTCAGTTTGCGGAACTCATGAGCCGCGGGCGCAAGGTCGATCCAAAATTGCTCGCGGGACTCAATCAGGTATTTCTTGCAGAGCGTCAAGCGGGCCAGCCGTTTTGGGAAGCACTGGTTGAACCCATGGCCTTGTCCATGTGTACGCTGGAAGCGATGTTCCATTTCGAGGACAAAGACTTTTACAACGACAAGGGTTCTGTTTCGCCGATTGACCTGGCGGGCCGTCTGTCGTATTTCCTGTGGAGATCCGCACCGGACACAGAGCTCATCCAGCTGGCTCACAGCGGAAAGCTGATGGACCCGGCGATCCGCAGCCAGCAGGTGGAACGAATGATGAACGACGAACGGTTCAATCGATTCCTGGCGGACTTCAGCAATCAGTGGTTGGAACTGGATCGTCAGGACTTGATCGCAGTTGATCAGGACCTCTTTCGCGATTTTGATGTCGCGGTAAAACGTTCGATGAAAGAAGAGTCCATTCAGTTTATGTCACATGTCATCAGCGAAAACCTGCCTCTGGACAACTTGATCGATTCCAACTTTATCTTTATCAATAGCGCCATGGCCAGGCACTATGGCATCCCCGGAATCAAAGGTGACGAATTTCGCAAGATCTCACTTCCCCGAAACACGCGACGCGGCGGTCTGCTGACTCAGGCTGGTATCCTGATGCAAACCGGGACCGGAGATCGAAGCTCGATTGTGGAACGAGGCGTGTTTATCGCGAAGAAAATGATGGACGCAGAACCTCCACCACCCCCGCCTCTGGTCGCTGATTTGCCGAACAGTGGACGAGACTTCGAGAGAATGACGGGAGCACAACTGGTCCAAAAACACGCTCACTTACCTCAGTGCGCATCCTGTCATAAGAAAATCGATCCCATGGGGATAGGCCTCGAAGAATTTGACGCCATTGGCCTTTATCGAGATCGCGACATCCGCCTGATTCCTGGCTACACTAAGCTGACAAAAAAAGAAAAAAGGCGGCTTAAAAAGCCAACATTTGCCGTTCCCCTGGAAACTCGCGGCAATCTGGTCACCGGTCAAAAATTTCAGGGAGCCAATGGCTTAAAGCAGGCCTTGATGCGAAACAAACCTCGACTGGCCCAATCCTACGTTAAAGGTTTGCTGACTTTTGCCAACGGAAGAAAGTTCAGTGTCGCCGACCAGGCCATTCTGGACGACATTGTCAAACAGGCGGCACGAGACAACTATCCAGCGCGGACTCTTGTCAAAGCCATCGTTGAATCCAGTGCATTTACATCGAACTAAAACAACCACAAGGTGAAGTAGATGAGCAAACTCTCTCGAAGAACAATCTTGCGAGCAGGATCCACCGCGCTGTTGTTACCCACACTGGAAGCCAATGCCGCCATGGGCGTTGGTGCCGTTGCTACCACGCCACCCAAACGGCTCGTGTTTGCAACGATGGGCTTTGGTGTGAATGGTCCGGGTTGGTTTCCTTCAGAAAAAGAAACGGGCTCGAACTATCAACTGCCGCCATTGTTGGAATCATTTGCTGATCTCAAGTCAGACATTTCGATCATTCAAAACCTGACGAACCGCCACATCAACGGTCCTCATGACGGCACAACAAATTTTCTGACCTGCGTCAATACGAAGAAAAACCCTGGCCGCTTCACCAATTCTGTTTCCTGCGACCAATTGGCCGCGAACCTCCTGGGTCAGGACACGCGTTATCGTTCGATGGCGGTGGGTTCTGGGATCAGTGGCAGCGATGGCCATGGTGCGTCACTTGGGTATGCGTCGTGGGACCGCAATGGAAAACCAGTCGGCGTTTATCGTCAGATGAATGGGCTTTATGCCGCCTTGTTTGGGACGGGTGACACAAAGGAACAACTACTGGACCGAATTAAACGGAAGAAGAGTAGTTTGGATTTGTTGATGGGTGACGCCAAACGCCTTCAGCATCAAATCAGTTCGGACGACCGAGATCGTGTGGACGAATACTTCACCAGCATTCGGAACATCGAAGGACGGCTTTCGAAAGCTCAAGAGTGGGCCGATACACCCTTCCCGAAGGCAACCGTGAAAATGCCAGCGACAAGAATGAGTGGCACTCAGGAACTCGCGATGGCTTTCGATCTGATGCACATCGCTCTGCAATCGGATTCGACTCGAGTCCTGACTTACATGTTGCCAAGCCGAGGTGTTCTTAAGGAACTGATTGGCGGGAAAATTAATCCGCATCGAATGAGTCACAGAAGCAACACGGCAGTCGACCCAACTCAGCCACACCAGATCAGAGACAAAGCGCTCGCGGATCAGGTTGCCAGGTTTGTTGGAAAGCTGAAAGCAACAAAAGAAGTCGATGGCAGTTCGCTCCTGGATCATTGTTTGGTTGCCTATGGTTCGGGCTTGCGTTCGGGCCACAACAAAAACAACGGCCCCATGCTGCTGGCCGGCCACGGTGGTGGAGGAATCAAGCAGGGCCGCAACGTGGTGTACGAAGCAAACAAGACTCCGGTTTCCAACCTGTGGCT
>CAYZYB010000396.1:0-5242 GCA_964481505.1 uncultured Planctomycetaceae bacterium
CGATTGCTGCATGGTTCGCAACTGCGTGGAGTTGCGGACGATTGCTGATGTTGAAATCGGTGGAGTTGCCTGCAGGTCAAGTGCGGTGCGAGTTGCCTGCTCTATCAGAAGCAGGTTTCGTTGATCACTGCTTTCCGGAATACGCTACGGGACTGAATGAGCTTTTGTGGTGTAACGTTCGCGCGAAAATGCCGTCACTTAGAAAATTGCCGCTGGATTCTTAGGTTTCCAGATGGCGATCTTATTGCTTCGCCGGAAACGGTTGTGGAGATGTTCCGTGGAAGAAACGGCAAATCAGGAAAAACAGGTGGCCACAGCATTGCCTGGCGAATGCTGCTTCGCTTCTTCCTGCCGGATGATTTCTCAATCGACAGCGGCGATATTGCTCTTAGTGCGTAACTCTGCAACACTCCCGGCTGGGAACGCTGTACTCGCGCAACGTCTGGACACCAATATACTTCCGTTGGATCGCTGATCCACAGGCGTCTGTTCAGAAGAATGAATTCGCCGGGACCAAAATTCCCTGCTTTTCGCCGAACAAATCGCAACCAGAACCACCATTCACTCGACAATTGTCGAACCTTCGGAATAAAAATGTCTGAACCCACTGGAGCATCTGATGACAATCTGCGTCGCGTTCGCGAGAAAGTGATGCAGTTAGCTCGTGAAGTCGAACAAATGTCGGGCGATGACATCCCTCCGACAACGTTCTTTCCGGAATTTCTAACCCGCGTCGTGACGGCGATTGGCGCGCGTGCGGGTGCTGTTTGGCTGCTTGATGGTGGCCGATTGACGCTGGCTGCCGAACAGAATCTGGAAGAAACCGGACTGAAAGAACTTCCCGGCGCTCTGCAGGTTAACGAAAAACTGCTGGTCGATGTTCTGCAGACCGGTGAAGCGAAAACGCTGACGCATGATTCAGACGCGGAACTCCCGACTGAGCATGTGATGGTATTGTCAGCATTGCATAAAGAGAAGGACTGCGTTGGAGTTGTTCAGCTGTTTCAGCGAACGGAAGTGCCGGAGAAAGCGCGTTCGGGCTATATGCAGTTCCTGGAACAAATGTGCGGTTACGCGTCGCGCTATATCGAGGGCAAGCGACGCAACGCGCCGATGTCGGACGACATGAAGAGCAAGTTCTGGACGGACTTCGAACAGTTTACGCTCCGAATCCAACGCTCGCTCGAAGAACAGGAAGTTGCCGACGCATCTGCGAGCGATGGTCGCCCGCTACTGGGCTGCGACCGGCTTAGTGTTGTCACAAAGAAAGGCAGCAAGGTTAAGGTTCGCGCGGTCAGTGGTCAGTCGACGGTCAATCCGCGAGCGAATCTGATCACATCGATGCAGAAACTGTGTCGCAGAATAATCGATTCCGGCGAAACACTGATGTACGCCGGAAAGATCGAAGGACTGGCTCCACAAATCGAAAAACCATTGGCTGGATTTGTGCAGGAAAGTGGTTCCCGCATGATCATGATCGTACCTTTGTTTCAAAGCGACGAATTGGTTCGCGAACAGGGGGAAGAGGCAGAACGCAAACGAAAAACCAAACGCCCCAAGGCCATCGGTTGTCTGGTGGTGGAACAGGTCGGCGAATCTGAACCGGCTCCGGAACTTGAACAGCGGGCGGAACTGTTAGCCGATCATGTGGGCGCGGCGATGTGGAATTCGCGCACGCACGGAAGAATTTTTGGGCGATCTATCTTTAAGTTGATGGGCACTGTCCTGGAATGGTTCCATGGCAAGAAACTGGCGATTACGTCTGCTGTGCTGTTGGCGGTTGGGGCGATTGTCGCGGCGATGACTTTGGTCAAAGTACAGTACCCCGTCGATGCGGACGGCAAATTGATGCCGGTGGAACAGACTGCGGTCTTCGCGCCAATAGACGGGAAAATCAATATTAACGACGAAGGTTCGCTCGGCGAAAATATCCTGCTGCCCAATGAAGAAGGGGAGTTTCGAGTAACGCAGGATCAGCTTCTTTTGCGTCTGGAGAACGATGATCTGGAAATGGAAATCCAGAATGCTACGACTGAAGTAAACACACAGCAGGATCTCCTGGCGCAGACAGAAAAAGTCCGCGCGACAGTGAAGCGAAGTGAATACGAAAAACGCCACGAATATCAGATCAAACTTACGCAGATTGCTGCGGACCTGAAGATCGCGGAAAGCCAGTTAAATAAGCTGCGCGATCGAAAAGAAGAACGGTTGTATTTGAAAGCGCCGGCGTCAGGAGTGATTGCCGATTTTAAGCGAATGGAAATTCTTAAGAATCGCCCGGTTCGCGCGGGGGACCACCTGTTTGACATCATGAACGATGCGGACGACGCACCGTGGCACCTGGAACTGCTGATCGAAGAAAAGCGGATGGGGCATATCACTCGAGCGATCGAGGAGAACATTGCTGCTGGCGGAACTGGAGAGCTGGAAGGCGAATTCACCATTCGGAGCGATGTGGAATCGAAGTACAAGTGCAAGCTGGTGAAGATTGCGACTCGGTCCACAGTGGACGCAGAACTTGGTACGGCCTTTGAGCTCATCGTCGTCGCAGACGAGGATCAGGAGATTGTTCTCAAGAGAATTGGCACGGAAGTCACGGTGCGACTCTATTGTTCCGAATGCACGCTGGCCTTCCGAATGTTTGGTGACGTGGTTGAATTTGTCCAGCGGCAGCTTTGGTGGTTCTAGACGATGAATAAATTCGCGGTTATTATTCCCGCGGCGGGCATGAGTACTCGGTTCCAGGGATTTGAGCAAAAGAAGCCGTTCGTCGAACTCAAAGGCCGCGCAATCTGGTTGCGCACGGTCGAGCATTTCGTCAATCGGGATGACGTTTCCGAAGTTGTTCTTGTGTTGTCGAAGGATGATCAGGCAGAGTTCCGGGAACGATTCGCGGCCAACCTGACCTTTCTTCCGATCAAAATTGCGGACGGCGGTGCTTCTCGCGCAGAAAGCGTGCGAAACGGTTTGGCAGTGCTCAGCGAACCGTGTGATTTTGTCGCCGTTCACGATGCTGCTCGGCCATTGCTGACCAAACACTGGCTCACCGACTTGTTTGCGACTGCTGCAGAACGAGATGCCGTGATTCCTGCAGTGCCGGTCAGCAGCACGGTGAAGTCTGTGGACAACGAGGGCAGGATTCAGAAGACAGTCGATCGGTCTTCGCTGATGCTCGCTCAAACGCCGCAGGTGTTTCGCCGCGACGTGCTTGACGCCGCGTATGTGGCCACGGAGGACGCTTCGACCTTCACTGATGAAGCGTCTTTGGTAGAAGCGAGTGGCGTGCCGGTCTACATTCATCAAGGCTGGCCGATGAATATCAAGATAACCACGAAGGAAGATTTTGAAATCGCGGAAGCAATGTTGGCGGCTCTGCCAACTGACGGAGGTGGTTTAATGGGGCTGGGGCTTTAGCAGCGGAATCGCAGCCAAGGTGACATGGTTGTTTAATGTAGGCCGATTTTTTCGAATCGTCCACGCTGCAACACGTTCGGTCAGCGGCCTGGAGAGCCGCTCTGATTTGAAAAACTGCGCGGCTATGGGGTGTAGTCGCGGAAAGTTGCGAAATTGGAGAGGGTGTCCTGCGTTGCAGTGAGGCACAAGCGAAACCCCGGAGTTTCCTTCGCAGGCTCAGTCCAACCCCGGCCACGCATTTCAAAGGTAACACTTTGATACACACGGCGGCCATAGGCTATGGCATCTCAGCGTAGAACCGCTGACACAGCTTGCGAATCTGTGTATAGTTGTGGGTAATGGGTTTCCATCGCATTGGCGGTGGATGTCTGTTACGAGCATGATTCAAGCCTGTCGACACCAGAACACGTCTTAACCTTAATTCCGCCCTGCTTCGCCATGTCTTCACTCACGATCCCCTGTCCAAAATGCGATGCTGGACTCAAACTGCCGGGCCGAGAGTATCTTGGTAAGAAGGGAAAGTGTCCGAAGTGCAAACACAAGTTTGTGCTGGAAGAACCGGACGAAGTCGAACTGGAATTGGCCGAAGCTCCGTCAGCACCACCACCGTCTCCTCCGGCGCCGATGGTTGGCACGTCGCCACGATGGGTTCCGGACACGGAGCAGCAGGATGCCCCGGTTTTGCCATCGGCTCAGTTTGCGCCGACGTTGAATGAAACAGCATCTCCGGCTGAGAGTCCGGGGGCGTTTGATTTCGGAGGACCATCATCGGGGGCAGATATTCCCGCGTCTCCGGTCGTCGCTAATTCTCCGGGAATGGACTTCACGGCTGCTGTTCCCACAGACGACGGCGAAGGCAGCGTCGTTAATCGTGTCAGAAGTCGGCGAAAGAAAAGTCGCAAGGGGCCCATTGCTGTTGGAATAGGGACGGCGTTGTTCGTCGCGAGTATGGTTGGGCTGTGGTATCAGCAGGATCAGAAAAATAAGGCCGCAGCGGCCTTGGCGGCAGCGGCAGAGAAGCCTGCAGAGAATGTGGGGTGGGAACAACAAAAGGAAGAGCTTGCTGTTTCAAACAGCGACGCGAAGGCGTTGAATCCCACGGCCGGCAAACAGATCCCGCTGGACTACATGCCGTTTGTTCCGCACCTTGTGTTTCATATTCGTCCGGCGGAAGTCTGGGCGAAGGATCAGCGTCACCAGGAATTTGTGAACCTCGCATTCGACTTGAACACGTGGCTTCGCGGAGCAATTCTTGCAGTGACCAAATTTGAGCCGGAAGAAATAGAAGAACTGACGTTCGCTCTTAATTTTGGTCCGCGAACAAGTGCTCCGGGCGTGGCGGCTGTTGTGCGATTGCTGAATGAGCAGACATCGTCTGAATTTCAGCTGAAGCGTTTTCGCGGTCAGGTGAATCCGAATCTTGGTCCGGGTATTTTCGAAGCAGAAGACTACAGCTACATGCTGATCGACGCGAAGACTTTCGTGGTCGGGCCGGCAGGGCTTTCAGAATCGCTGGTCGATGCAAAAACATACTCAAGGCCCGCGTCTGTGGGTATCGATTTGCTGAAAGGAAACTCGGATCGTGATCGTCAGATGACACTGATGTTCGATCTTGCAAACATCGACACGCATCGCGAGTTCATCTTTGGCGAGAAGATGCAGGACTTTGCTGATCAGTTTGTGGTGTGGTTCGGTGAAAGTGTCCAGACCGTCAGTTGGAGCTTTCACCTGAACGAGAAAGCTCTGCATATGGAGACGCTGTTGCATCCGAGTAACGAGAGTTCTCGGCTGAAAGTGCAACGGCATATGAAAGTGCGTTTGGACGAAC
>CAYZYB010000397.1:0-5236 GCA_964481505.1 uncultured Planctomycetaceae bacterium
GTCATAGAACACTTGCTTGTCGTCTGGTAACTTTAGATAGTGAACCTGAAGGATGACTTCATCCTGACTTAAATGCAGTAGTGAACTGATCCAATGTTCCAGGAATGTTTTTCGGATGCCAATTGATGTGACCTGCACCGCCTGCAGTAAGCGATTTCGTCTTAAAGACGAATTGGCGGGCAAGCGATTCAAATGCAAAGGCTGTGGAGAAATCCTGACCGCTGGATCAACTGGCCACGGTTCTTCAACGAAGAAGAAAACTCCGAAGAAACGCCCCGCGTCTCAGTCAACTGCGCCAGCCGGAAAAAAGAAGAAACGCCGCGTAAAGGATCTTGATCCTATTCCTGATCCGTTCGCTGACGATTATGACAAAGAAGACGAAGAAGCAGCTACCGATTCATTCGCCAGCAACGACTTTGGCGACGCATACGAGGACGATTTCGGCGATTCTTATGGTGACGATTACGGGGAAGACTATGCCGCTCCTGCGCCAAAAAAGCGGAAGAAAAAGAAGTCCGGTAAGCCAAAGAGCCTGATCAAGTCAAAGAAGAAAAAGAGGTCATCGGGCGGTGGTCTGCCTCCCGTTACCTTCAACGCGAATCAGCTTAACATTGCGTTGGTTGCTATCGGTGGAGTGCTGCTGTTCCTGGGCTTTCGGGAGCTACGGTTGGCTGCCGGTTCCAGTGCGACACCCCAGGAAATCACGCTCGCCGAAATCTATGAGAATGGTCCGGGCGACGACGTTTACCTGACTGTTTCAGGAGTCTTTCCTGCGTCTGATGGATACGTTGCGACGGAAGGCCCAGGTGGTCGCATGACGGAAATTTGGTATGCGTGTGTCCCGGAAAACGGAGTTGCGCAGCCAAACTTTATCGTCTATTCGACCGATGCATCCACCGAAGCCGCTGTCGACAGTCTGATGCGAAATACGACGAAGACCGGCATGTTGATCAACAGCGTCAAAGGGCTGGATTCAGAAACCAAGTCACTACTGAAGCAGGGAATACCGGGGGTGAACGTCGACAGCTGTCTGGTTTTTCATGAAGGTCGCACACCCGCCGGGTTTCTCAAGTACGGTGGCTTTCTTCTGGGAGGTCTCGTACTAATGTTGGCGGGGCTGTTCTGGATATTCTTCGTGCATGAATAGTTGCTTCAATCCGTGCTGATCCGTCTTTCATCAGTGGCTAAAAATCGTTTTCTGTCGAGGTTGGTTCTGTTGTACGACAAATTGTCAGCAGACCAAGAGCACCGGTGACGCTTCCCACAACATACGCTGGAAAGTCCCACCAACTAAACGTCGTGCCCAATACGAAACGTCCGGGGAGTGTTGAGCGAACCTGCTGCAACCATGCGGGTTGCCAGAGTTGCAGGAACTCAACGGCACACGTCGCTACGAAAACTCCCACTGCGATTCGCACAATGAAACTTCGCTTTGGAATTAATGCGAAGACGAGCAGCATCCAGAGCCATTCGTAAGCCGCGCTGGCGGGGCCCCAGTTATTCACCCAGTCGCTGCCTGGCCCGCGATAAAATTTGCATGCGAAACCAAACGCGATCACTATCGGCACCAGTGCCAATGTGATGGCTCGTCGCCTTGTTTTCTTGTTGTTGTTTTGCGGTGAGTGTGTCATTGTGATGGCGCTTTTTGCCATTTCGATCACAGTTTGTAAGTCGTTGAGTTTACGGATTTATTCTGGTAAGTGTCTGTTATTAAAGAGGTTACGTCTTGATGTGAGTTTCGGCACAGTTTGTGAAGATAGAGAAGGCATGACGCCTATTCGTGGTGTCGAAAATTCCCGCGCACGCTCTCACGATGAGGACAGCACTATGACTCGCACAATCTTAACGGTCGCCGCCGCAATCAGTCTTACGTTTTCCAGCTCCGCTTCGGCCAACGACATTGTTGACTTTTTGCGAGCAGTCTCTGGCCCGTCTCCGTCATACCGTGGCCACGAACGACAGGTTTCACGGTACACTCCGACTCGCGGTAATGATCGCTACCGATCTCGCACGCGGTACACTCAGACTCGCCGACCGATCGTAGCGTCTCGTCCTGGCGTGAGCTTCTCCGTCAGCTTCGGGAACACGGCTCCACAGCCGCGTCCGGTTTACGCGCCACAGCCAGTGTTGGAAGTCCCACCTGCACCGGGGAGTTTTGAGCATCTTCCACACCAGATTGGTGAAATCGTAACCTGCGATGTTGCCCTGGAACCGCACGTTGTCATCAAAGACGCATGTGAAGTTGCACCGAATGCTGTACCGGTTGTCATCGCAGTCCGAAACCCTCACCTTGGACGATACCGCAGCCGTGGATGCGTCGAAAGCCTGGTGTATGTCGAAGTTCTGGTTCCACCATGCCCTCCACAGAGAGTTCGCGTGTCAGCCTGCAAGACAAGGGTTCGTCTTGACTTCGGTCAGTACGAAGTTGACATCACATCCCGCAACGGCCGAGTTGAAATCGATTATGACAACTAATGGAACACATTCGGAATTCTGAATCTTCAAAGACGTCGCCAGTGAATCGCTGGCGACGTTTTTTGTTGAGCATCAACCCTATTTGTTGCGGCCGCGATACTTCCTGTTCTATTTCCCTTCGGCGGCCCACTGCTTCATCAGGGCAATGTTGTCGATGATTCTTTGTAGGTGTTGTGGGTCTGTGTTTCTGCGACGCAGGCCGTCGACGTAGATCTGCATGTCGCTGTCGAACATGTCGTCCGCCTCCGGTTCCCGGCCATGGTCGTTGGTCTCTTCCATCCATTGGTTGAGGCGTTCTCGCAGTTGTTTGAGTTTGGCGTCGTGCTTCGGGTTCCCGGCCAGGTTGTTCATTTCGAAAGGGTCGGCCTGCAGGTCGTAGAGTTCCTCGGGAGCTCGTGTGGGGCTAAACAACAGCTTTTCCTGGACTTCATTCAACGTGCCCGCAGCGTGAGCCGCTCGTAACGCGACCAGAATGGACTTTTTATCTTTGTAAGCGCACGGCTGCAGATGTGGGCGTTGCGGCAGGAAATTGCGAATGTACTTGAAGCGTTTTGTGCGAACACTGCGGAGGTGTTCGACGGTTTCATCGCAACGGTCTCGTGCGGAGAACACAGCGTCGCGCGGCTGGTAGTCGGCAGCAAGGATATCTCGAGCCTGCATGGTTTTGGGCAGCTCAATTCCGGCAAGGCCCAGAGACAAAGCGGCGATGTCGATATGTTCGACCAGGTCGGTTCGCGTCTTGCCGGATTCGAGTCCAGGTCCCGCGATGACCAGTGGCACGTGTAGTCCTTCGTCGTACATAAACTGTTTTCCGCGAGCGTGACTGATGCCGTGATCGGTCATAAACAGGATTACTGTGTTGTCCAGTTCGCCCTGTTCTTTCAGCGTGTTCACGACATCGCCCACCAGCCAGTCGGTGTACCGACAACTGTCCAGATACGCGGCCCAGTCTTCAATGATGATCGGATCGTTGGGGTAATACGGCGGCAGTGTCACTTTTTCGATCGGCGTCATTGAGCCGAGTTTTTTCGCGCACTGCTGCCGGAACTTCTTCGCACTTTCGCTGCTGCCGCCCCGACGTTTTCCACCAGGCGTTTGAATCTGGCAAAAGAATGGCTGTCCGGGTTTGCGGTTCGCCCAGTCGTTGCTGTCGTAGATTGATGGATCCCATTCGAAGTTGTAATCCGTCTTGCCGAAGGCACCTTTTTTTCGTGGTTGAGGCCAGCTGCGGATCGATGTGTGATATCCCGCCTGCTGGAACAACTGGGGAATCATGACGACACCTTCCGGCAATTGGATCTTCTTTTCGCCTCGTCCGCTGCGGTGGTGGTGAGCTCCAATGCTGGTCTGATACATCCCTGTGATGAACGCGGATCGACAGGTCGAACAAACCGGAGCCGTGACGTAGGCATTCGTGAATCGCGTGCCGCGAGCGGCTAATGCGTCGACGTTGGGAGTCTGGATCGCTGTTTCCCCATAGCATGAAAAATTTGCCGACATGTCATCGACAATGACCCAAACGATGTTCGGTTGTTTCGGCTGAACGGCCGCTTCGGCCATTGGGCTGATCAATGTCAGCAACAGCAGGCAGCTTGCTACAAATCCGAAATAGAAATTTCGCAGCATCGTCGTCATCGTTTTTCTTTCGCAGGATTGAGTCATCAGTTTTCAGAAGGTCAGTGGCGGATGTTTCGAATTATCAGCGGTCGAGCATCAGACGCGAATAAAGTACCGATTGCGATACATCCAGTACGCGATCAGCCAGAAGACCACGAAGGTTGCAGATGGAATCACAAGAGCGCCGATTCCCTTGAGGTTTATTGCGTCCGGTCCGAACATCGATTGCAGGATGCCGCCGAAATGAGTTGTCACGACGTTGTCTCGAACCCACGGTCGCAGCATCTGGCCCATCATGTACATCGCGATGGAATTCATGCCGACCACAACCAGCGGAAAGCCAAGTTTGCCAAACGGCAGCACATCAAAGACAAGGTAAAAGGCGGCCAGCATCCAGATCGTGTAGCCGCCGGCAAACAACACCCAGCTCGGTGTCCAGATTCGCTTCACGATGGGGCAAACCGTATGGTGAGCCAGTATCCCCAGCCCCAGACATGCCGCTCCCATGATCAGCAGCGTCAGCAGTTTGCGGCCATTGGTGTCTTTTGAAATCAACAACTGACCGCACAAAATGCCGAGCAATGTCGTCGCGATCGAGGGAATGAAATTCAAAGTGACGTAGCCACCTCGATTGCAAACGAACGGTTCCGGATTCGAAAAGAACCACCGCCGAATCAAAGATGGTTCGGCCGCTGCAGCGTCGTCTCCTTCTACTTGTGGAGTTCGCAGCAGATTCAGAAAAGCGACGTCGACCGCGTGGGCAGCGTTGGCGTTTTTCGACCACGGTGCGAATCTTCCTTCGAACACTTCCCCTTTTTCGCTCGATGCGCTAACGGTTTCGTAGTCGTAATCTGCCGGCGGGGGATTCAGCATGAACCAGCCCCAATAGCCAAACAGAATCACGGCAATCGCACCGACCTGAATTTGCGGTGATTTGCCAAGCAGCATATAGGCAAAGACGTAGCCAAGGCCAATTTGACACAGGACGTTCGCGAAAGCCCAATCGGTTTGATCATCTCGCATCGAATTCAGAAACACGCCCAGCAGAACTAAAATGATGGCTGCACAACGGCGTGGAAAAAACGTCTCCGAGGCGTGCTTCCCATGACAGTGCGGCGAGCGTACGAAAACGGCATCGCGACAC
>CAYZYB010000398.1:0-5233 GCA_964481505.1 uncultured Planctomycetaceae bacterium
CTTCAATGTGGTCCAGCTTTTGACGAATGTCGGGCACGTACTGTTCGAGGCAGTCGAGTGTTGTTTCTTCCAGGTCCTTTTTGTCGGCCTGGTATTGTTCTTCCGGCAGCTCTGCCCAGTCTTTGTAGTTGGCGTTTGTGGAAGACACAATCAGTGAACGATCGCTGCCAGGACGCGTGTCAGGATAGTAAAAACTGAACGTTCGGCTGCTGACATTCTTACTCAGGATCGATTCAATATCGAAGCCGTTGTGTTCTGAATGGAACAGCAGATCGCCCACGCTGCGGTCCAGTTCTTCGCCCGGTTTGAGTCCCATGTAGACCTGGCAACTGCTGCTGTTCAGTCGTACAGCTTCGGCGTCTTCCACAAATTGTTTGTCGAAGTGCTCGGCCCCGGTCATTTTCAGGATGGTCGTCTTAAGGTTGGCATTGGAAACGACAGCGCGACATTTTATGCGCCGACCATTCACAACAACAGCTTGCACCTGGCGATGAGCATCGACTTCAATTTTCTCCACCAGCGTGCGAATGCGAACATCCACGCCGTTGCGAATCATTTCGTCTTTCATCTTGCCAACAAGTGCGTCGGTGCCTCCCTGAAACGTGTAAACGCCTTTGCTCATGAAGTTGGAGAAGACAATGCCGTACGTAATAGCTGGGTCCTCCAGCGTTGAACCGTTAGCGTAAGTGATTGGTTCCATCAGTAGGCGAACCACATCGTCGCGGCCGGGAAAGAACTCTTCGAACAGTTCTCGCGTGGTGGTTTGCTGGTCGTCGAAGAAATTCATGCTGCGAGCTTTGGTGAAAAAGCCGTCAACATTTTCCAGCGGAACTCCAAAGTCGCGAGTCAGAATTTCGGTGAAATTCTTGCGGTCGAAGGTTGTTCGTACCGAGAACTGCGGGTTTTCGAACCGCACGCCCTTCAGTTGGACGATGGAATCTGCGATGTCCTGTGTCCAGTACTTGCGACAGCTTTTGATCATGCCGATCGGAAAGCCGTGCAGCGAAATATCAAAGATGTGGCCGCCACGGCGTTTGAACCATGTGGCCATTCCGCCAAGCTGATAGTGGTGTTCGAGCAGCAGGACGGAATGTCCCTGCCGTGCCAGAATGTTGGCCGATGTCAGACCACCCAGTCCACTTCCGATGACGACGACATCGTATTCGTCTTTTGCGCCTTTGAGAAAGTCTTTGGGCATGCGAACGAATCGGCAGAACGTTTTGTGAATACGAAATAAAAAAAGCCACCGGCAATCATTTGATTGCCGATGGCATCGTAGAAATTCAGTTAGCCTTTTGCCGCAGCAAAACGCGTAGCGACTTCGTCCCAGTTAACCACGTTCCAGAATGCAGAAACGTAATCCGGACGTCGGTTCTGATAATGCAGATAGTACGCGTGTTCCCAAACGTCCAGCCCCAGAATCGGAGTTCGGCCTTCTGAGTACGGCGAATCCTGGTTGGCCGTGCTTTCGACAACAACCGTGCCATCGGCCTTGACCGAAAGCCAGGCCCAGCCACTGCCGAAACGAGTCGCTGCAGCAGCTGCGAATTGCTCTTTGAAGGCATCAAAACTGCCACAGGCAGCATTGATTGCGTCGGCAAGTTCGCCAGACGGAGCACCACCACCATTGGGTGACAGAACAGTCCAGAACAGTGAGTGATTCGAATGGCCGCCACCATTGTTGCGAACCGGTCCCTGCAGATCAGCGGGCAGGCTGCTGAGTCCCTTCAGGACTTCATTGATGCACTTATCTGCATGTTCAGTGCCTTCCAAAGCGGCATTGGCTTTGTTGATGTAGGCCTGGTGATGTTTAGTGTGATGGATTTCCATCGTGCGAGCATCAAAATGAGGCTCAAGAGCATCGTAGGCGTAAGGAAGATCGGGAAGAGAATGAGCCACTGAGAGAACTCCTGTTCGAACTTGAATGCGATTGGGCAATGAAGCAGCCGCGGAAACCGCGACCTGAGGCCCGATTCTACGCTTCTGGAGCAAATTTTCCATGCTTCATTGCCGTTTACATTTTTTCCTGACCAGGACTCTTCGGTGAGAGTAAACGTTCTCAGACCGGGCCAATTTCTTCAGATACCAGAGCCAGTAAGATTTCCGGCGTTGCGGCGGCTTTGCAGAAAGGCGGGTCACTGAAGAACGTTCTCGCCCTCGGGACACGGAAATGCCCCCTGATCTTCCACCCAGGTGATTTGCCCATCTACTTCAACGTCTGAAAGACTCTGCGTCTGCCCCGACGGCCACTCGACCGTCAGTCTGTCAATTTGACGTTCAGGGCCGCAGCCGATTTGAATGAGCCGTTCGTTGGAGCATTGATACCCATCGCCTGCCGTGAGCTGGTAGACGCGAGATTCTTCACCGATCACGGCAGTGACTATGGTCCCAATGGCGTCTCTCGCGGATTGAGTGGCCACGAGTCGAATGGCGACACCGTGAACGTTGGGCATTCCTGAAGTGTTCGTCAGCAGGTCGTAGGGAGCGTCCAGTCGCCCGACGACCAGGTCCTTGTAACCGTCCCGGTTCCAGTCGAGAGTCGCGACGCTTCGGCCAACGGCTTTATGGCTACTCCAGTCACCGAGTTGGCTTTCCGGCAACTGTTGAAAGCCATTCTGTGTCCATTCGAACAGTTGCGGTTTCATCGCGTAAGGCGTACCGGATCTGCTAAGATCCTGTGTGTGACCATTTGCAACATACAACTCCATCTGCCCATCAAGATTTGCATCGAGGAATTGTGTTCCGAATCCCAAAACTGGCAGTGACACATCGTGCAATCCAAACATACGTGTTTTGTCTTCGAAAAGCCGAGGGCCAATCGGGGTGTAGAATGTGTTGGATTCATACAGGAAGTTCGTGATGAACAGGTCGAGTTGTCCGTCTTGTGTGCAGTCGCCCACGGCAACGCCCATGCACGCTTCTGCTTTTCCATCTGCGTTAAATGCGAGGCCCGCAGTGATCGCAATGTCTGTAAATTTGTTTTCTTCGGTAGAAGGGGTGTAGAAAAAATTTGCGGTTGTATCATTCGCGACGAACAGCGACAGCCCAGAGCTCTCAGATTTTATGGCGACGATTCCAAGTCCTTTACCTGCCGGTGGAGGACTCATCAGCGACTGCGAAGATTCTGTGTAGTCACCACCACCGTTTCCAATCCACAGGCAGTCCATCGCGGCCGGGAAATCATACAACGCACACAGTACAGGCTCGTTATTTTCGTCGGTGCAGGTCCGAGTAAATAGGTCATGGCCAGCCAGGTAGTTGACGTCGTACAAGTCTGGTATTGAATCTCCGTTAATGTCAGCAATCAGGCAGCTTGTTGTCCAATCTTTTTGCTGCTTGCTGGCGAAACCAGCATCCAGCGAAAAAGTACCGTCTCCGTTGTTGATCCATAGTGCATTTGTTCCTGTGCTGGCAGTGTATAGGTCGACGAAGCCGTCGTTGTTGACATCACCTGCTGCAACACCTTGTCCGAATTCCGTGGTCATCAGAACACTCGCTTCTGCAGCACATTCACGAAAGGTCTGTTGCGACGTGTTACGAAACAGTTGATCAAAATGCTGTTCTTGAGAAGATTCATGTTCCCTGCTTGCCCGCCCCTGCGAGCAGAACAGGTCGGGACGGTTATCGTTGTCGAAATCGATGACTGCCACGCCACCGCCGCTGAATTCATCCATTCGGCGTGTTGTTTCCACACTACCGTCAAAGTAGCGGAAGTCGAAACCGACATCAGTTCCCTGACGCCGGAATGAAATATCCGAAGAAGTTATCTTCGTCCGATCTTCGTCTGCCAGTTTGTCGAAATTTGGCAGCGGAAAGTGAGAAAGGTCGACCTGGCTAGCAGGGTTGTCGTCATGAAGCGTTAGTGCCAGCGGTGCGTTTGATAGTTTAGTTTTGAGCCTTCGAGTGAATTGCTGCAGCGGTTGGCTGTCAGGCTGGGCGTCCAGTGCCATGATTCCCCAGCCTAGCGCTTCCCACAGCCGACCCACCGACTCGTATGTATCAATCATTTTCATAATTTCAGCCAGCTTTGGTGTTTCGCTGGACATAATGGCATTCCGTTGAGCCGCTCGAAGAGAATTTATTTCTTCGACACGTTTCGAGAACACCGCCGCGAGTTCCTGTTCACCCGTTACTTTCAGGATTTGTGCCATCTGATTTGTCGCAACCAGAGATTCGGGACGCAGCTTCAAGGCTTCCCAATAGCAGCGAGCAGTTCCCATTTTGTCGCCAGCATGTGCTGCGCAGGACGCAAGGACCATCCATGTTTCTCCTGTCGTGTTTTCATTGGATACTTCTTTTGCCCATGCCTTGAGCTCCTCGAAACGCTGCGTTTCGAGGAGTTGCCTGCCAAGGCGAGAATGAAAGTCCTTCGGCAGATCATTCAGTTTGCCTGCCGTTTTCAACAAGTCCAAAGCTTCTTCGTTTTCGTGCCGTGAGGCCGCCGCTGTTGCCTGGCCGAGCAGCGGATTCGGATCATGCGGAGCGCTCTTTCGTGCGGCTTCGAGTAATTCAGCATTGTTCAGACTTCCGGATTCTCGCGATAGGAGCATCAGCAAATCGGTTTTCTGCCCGGCCCTAACAATCTTTAGAATGTGTGGGATGGCTTCGGTGCGTCGTCCGCAAAGTCCCAGCAATCTGGCGCAGCCATCATTGGCTTCGATGTCATCGGGGTATGCTGACAGCACTAAGCGATATGCTTTTTCTGCTTTACTCAGGCGATGCAGCTGGAACTGATAGATTTTTGCAGTCTTTATTTGGGCCTTCCGCCAGAGATCGTTGTCTTCCTGAGTTATGGAGCTAAGGTCGTCCAGAGCCTGTTTGTAGTCCTGCCGTACGAGTGCGCATTCGGCCGCCAGTTGATAGGCCGTGGCAAGATCCTTATTCAGCTCGATTGCTGATCGAGCCAGCAGTTCGGCGGTCTTCCAGTCGCGTTTAGCGACCAGTAGCCGTCCTTTTCTGACTGAGTCCAGGGCTTGCTGTTGTGGTGATTCGCCGTCTTGCAGGAAGGCAAGCAATCCACCGATGACTGCCGCGATCGTCAAAATTGCCGCCCCCACTTTATGCAGTTGGGATCTCATGGACTGTCTTTCGGCGCGAAGGCGACAGGCACGGATGAAAGGCCAGACGAAGACGTGCGTGTTGTTGTTGTGAGGCCTTCGACAATCAGGAATGTGGAATCTACTGGCGGCGTTGTGATTTTGGAAACTGCGGCCGAAGGCCATTGGATAAGAAC